>SXSO01000122.1 GCA_005792205.1 Bacteroidota bacterium
AAACAACTTACAAATATGAGAGCAAGTGGATCAGATGAAGCAGTTCGTCTTGAACCATCAAGAAAAATGTCTTTGGAACAATATATTGAGTGGTTAGGAGATGATGAATATTTGGAAATTACACCACAAAGTTTGCGGTTGAGAAAAAAATATTTAGATCACAATGAACGTCTCCGAATGGAAAAAAAGAAATCCACTGCAGTGAAAGAATAATAAAAAGGGACACAAAATTTTGTGTCCCTTTTTTATTTGTAAAAAAAATAATTTATAATTATAAAAACTATTCATCCCAATATTTTGAATACTCTTTCAGTTTTTTTGAAACCAAATATCCAATTGTATCTTTTGGAAACTCTCCTTTTAAATTTTCTTTTCCCATTTTCATTCCCGTTAGAATTTCAATTCCTTCATCAATTGTGGAAACCGCATAAATGTGAAATTTTTTATTTTGAACAGCATCTACAATATCGTTTCGTAACATTAGTTCATCCACATTTTGTTTTGGAATGATTACACCTTCATTTCCAATAAATTTTTTAACTTTACATACATCAAAAAATCCTTCAATTTTTTCATTCACACCACCAATTGGTTGAATTTCTCCATGTTGATTTACAGAACCTGTAACAGCAATATTTTGACAAATTGGAACTTCACTTATACTTGAAAGCAAAGCATAAATTTCAGTTGAAGACGCACTATCTCCATCAACTCCAGAATATGATTGTTCAAACGCAATACTTGCAGTTAGAACAAGTGGAAAATTTTTTGCGAACCTTCCTCTTAAATATCCCGATAAAATTAAAACACCTTTATTGTGTGTTTCACCACTTAAATCAGATTCACGTTCAATGTTTATGATACCATTTTTTCCAACAGAAGTTTTAGCAGTAATTTTAGATGGAAATCCAAAAGCAAAATCTGCCATTTGATATACAGCAAGTCCATTTATTTGTCCAATTTTTTTTCCTTTTGTTTCAATTAGAATTGTATTTTCTTTTACATTTTCCAAAAGTTTTTCACGAATTAAACTTTCTCTTTCTTTTTTTCCCAATATAGATTTTTCAATATGAATTTTCTTAATGATATTTGAATTGTCTTTTGAAGCAAAAAAATCTGCTTCTTTTAAAATATCACTGATTTTATTGAAACGAGTTGTGATTTTATTTTTATTTCCTGAAATTCTAACAGCTTCTTCAATAACTTCTGTCAAAGCACTTTCATCAAGTAGTTTTAGTTTTGCTTCTTTACAAATAAGAGAAATAAATGACAAATATTTTTTAAGATTGGGATTATTTCTTTCAATTACTGTATCAAAATCAGAATGAATTTTAAAAATTTTTTTGAACTCATCGTCATTGTGGAAAAGCATATAATATATTTCGTCACTTCCAATCATAATTACTTTTACATCAATTTGAATTGCTTCTGGTTTAATTGTAGAAATAATTCCCAAAAAACTATTGTCAGCAGATTGAATTTCGATTTCACCTGTTTTTAAAATAGATTTCAATTGATTCCAAACTCCAGGTTCTCTTAAAACATCAAGTGCATTTAACACAATAAAACCACCATAAGATTTTAGAATTGAACCTCCTTTTATCATTGTAAAATCGGTTTCCCAAGTTCCTTCTCCTAAAAAATTTTTTCCAATTGCTCCAAATAAATTTGTAAATCGTGGATTATTTTCAATTATAATTGGTCGACCTTTTGTGCGAGAATTATCAACTATAACATTGACAGAAAATTCAATAAAATTCTCAACAGTTTCTTCAACTTGTAGAATTTGTTTTTCATCTTTTTTTACAAATCTATCTATATTATTTACAATTGCTTCATATATTGTGTCCAAATATGAATGAGCTTTTTCGTAGTTAAAATCTTTTTTTATTTCATTTATTATTTCTTCAATTATTGGAGAAATAAATTTTGTTCGTTCTTTGTAAAGAGTTTCGTGAGTGAGTTTCTCAATTTCTCGGAGTTCTTTTGTAAATGATTGAAATTGTTTTTCAAGTTTTGGACGAGTGGAAATAATTTTCTGAAAATTCTCTTTTGAAATTTTTCCTTCATTTAAAAATTGTTCTGCTTGTGCAATTGAAACTGGTTGTTTATCAATAATTGGAAAAATATCTGGATGAAATAAATTTCCAACTTGAACTTGTACAAGTTCAAACCCTTTATTATGAACACTAATTTCAAATTCTTTTAAAATTTTTTTTTTCTTTTCTTGAAAACGTTCTAAAATTTTTTTTTTCTTTTCTTGAAAACGATTTGATTCTAAAACCGAAGGAATTGTTTTTAAAATTTCTTGTAGAAATTTTTCCATTGATTTTTTGAAACGGATCCCATCTCCACTTTTTAATTTCAATGCAATTGGAAAATCTGGTTGAAAAAAATTATACACAAAACAATGGTCAAATAACTCACATTTTTCATTTGAAAACTTTTTGAGCATTTGTTTTATTGCTGTCATTTTTCCCGTTCCTGAAAATCCTGTGACAAAAACATTGTATCCACGATGTTTCATGTTCATACCAATTTCAAGTGCAGTCAATGCTTTTTTTTGTCCAATGATTTGAGCATTTGTTTTTATATCATTACAAGTTTGAATTCCAAATTTAGAAAGATTACATTGCCACCGAAGATTTTCAACTGAAACTAAAAAACTATTTTTCATTTTAAAATTCCTTTCTATGTAAATATATGTTCATAATTAAACCAATCATAATCATATTAGATAACAATGCTGAACCTCCGTAACTTAAAAACGGAAGTGGAACTCCAATAACTGGGAAAAGTCCAATCACCATTCCAACATTGATTATTATATGCACAAAGAGGATTGAACAAATTCCAATTAACACGTTGCCTCCAAATCTATTATTTATTGTGGAAGCAAGACGAATATTTCGCAACAGTAAATTTAAAAATAAAATCAATATTATGGAAGAACCTAAAAATCCAAACTCTTCTCCGGGAACACAAAAAATAAAATCCGTCCATTGTTCAGGAATAAAATTAAATTGAGTTTGAGTTCCTTTTAAAAATCCTTTTCCCAAAAAACCACCACTTCCAATTGCAATTTTGGATTGAACAACATTGTATCCCGCACCTCTCATATCAGATTCTGGATTTAAAAAAACAGTTAATCGTTTTTGTTGATGTGGTTTTAATTTGGAAATTCCTGTTTGAGCAATCACACCACAAAACAATATCAAACCAATTACAACCATTTTTTTAAATCTATCTTCTTTTTGCAGAAAAAGAAAGATTGCAATAATTGTAAATACAATTAAAAATACAGTTGTTCCAAACAAAGCAGAAAACCCAACAGATATTATTCCAATAATACTTACTATAACAAAAGTTGATATGCCTCCCCAATAAATCAATGGTAAAAACATTCCACAAAAAGTGAGACCAGTTCCTACATCTGGTTGAAGTAAAATTAAAAAAATTGGAATTGCAAGAATTAAAAATGCAATTGTAATATCTTTTAAATTTTCTAAATCGGTTTCTTTGCGAGACATAAAACTTGAAAGCATAAGTATTGTTCCGACTTTTGCAATTTCAGATGGTTGAATTCCAACTCCAGAAAGTCCAATCCACGATTTTGAACCTGAAACAGTTTTTCCAACAACTAAAACCGCAACAAGCATAAGTATTGAAAAAATATACGCAACAAAAGAAAATTGGTTTACAAATCGTAGTGGTAAAGTTATTGTCACAAATAAACAAATCATTCCTAACATAAACCAATTCAATTGCTTTTGAGAATATTCAGTTGAAAATTTTTCTCCAAATGTTGCACTGTAAATTGACACTATTCCAATGCCAATTAGAATTAACATTGTAAAAAATGTTTTGTAATCAAAGTGTTCAGTAAAAAATTTTCTAATCATTTCAATCTATGAATCTAAATTTTAACAATGACCAAAGTGCAATGAAACCATCTGTCCACTTAATTTTTTTTCCATCTTCTTTTTTTCTTGGATAATAATTTACGGGAACTTCAATAACTTTATTTCCAAGTTTTAATATTTTTGCAGTTACTTCGGTATCAAAATCAAAACCATTGCATTTTAAGTTGAGTGATTTTAAAGTTTCTGTTTTGAAAATTTTATATCCAACAGAAGTATCTGTTAAATTGCTTCCATAAAGAAAATTTGCAAACATACTTACAATTTTTCCTCCAATATAAAATGTAAAATATAAATGACGGTTTTTTTTTCCAAGTTCACGAGAACCAAATACAACATTTGAAATTCCATTTTCAATTGGTTTTACAAGTTCAAGATAATCATTTGGATCAAGTTCTAAATCAGCATCTTGAATTATCACGATATTTCCACTCACAATATTTAATCCCGTTTTTATTGCAGCACCTTTTCCCATATTTTTTTCATGAGTTAAAATTTTTGTTTCTGGAAACTTTATTTTTATCTCTTCTAATACTTTATCTGTTTTATCAGTTGAAGCATCATTTACAATGATAATTTCTTTTTCAAGATTTACATTCAAAACTTTTTCTACAATTTGAAATAAAGTTTTTTCTTCATTAAAACTTGGAATGATAACTGAAAGTTTCAATTACGGTCTCCTATAAGGTGAAGCATTTTGTGAAAATTTAAAATCAATAATAAAATAGTTAAAATGAAAATAGTCAATAAAATCAATATAATAAAAGAAGATATTCCAATATAGATTGCATACATAAACCAAAAATCAAATGTTTTTAGAAGTTTTTTTTCTTCATCTTGAGAAATTGGAATTCTTGCATTTGGATTTTTTAAATTACTAAATTTTGGAAAATTTCCATTTATGTGTTCTACAAAATTTTCTTGAAACATTTTCCAATGTCCAACTATTGGAGAATAATTTGGATTGAAATGAGATTTTTGCATAAACTCTTTATCATCAAATTTTTTCGTGTAAGGAAATTCTCCAATTGAGCGAAGATAATTTCCAAAATATGTGGAAACACCGCCAATTTGAATTAAAATTCCAAGAGCAAATAGTAACAAAAAAATTTTTTTGAGAGAAATAAAATTTTCGTTTAAATAAACTCCAATTGGAATAAAAAAAAGTGGTAAGATTGAAATTAAATATCTTGGCCCCCAACTTCCATCGCCTCCCCAAGCAATATATTTAGCATACAAAATTAAGTTGGAAAAAATTATTGTATAAATCAAAATTGCTTCACTGTGATATTTTTCAAAAAAAAGTTTTGTAGAATAAAAAATCAAAATTGTAAGCGGAGCAAAAACAAACATTCCTTTTCCTGAACTAAATAAAAGTCCATACAAACCAACGTACAATGGTGTAGAAAACGATGTTCCTCCGTGATATCCTGTTTCAAAAAAGTTTTGAAATCGTAGATAATTATATGTTCCAAAAATCATGAATGCAAAAAAAAGTGGAATCAAAAGATAAAACAAATTTTTGATTTGCTCTTGTTTTTCTTTCTTTGAAATGAAAAATAAATACAAAGATAAAAATGGAACATTTAAAAGAAAAGTCATTTTAACTAAAAATCCAAATGCAACAGAAATGCCTGAAAATATTAGATATTTTTTAACATTGCTTGATTTAAACTCATACAAAAAATAGAAAGCAAGTAATAAAAAAAATGCAATTTGAACATCCCGAATAATTGTTTTAAAGTACGGAAAAAGAAAAGTCGAAAAACATAAACCAAATACTATCCAAATTGCAACTTTAAGTTTTACAGAAAATTTTCTCAAAAGTTTGTAGAGAAAAACTGCAATTAAACCACCAATAAAAGCGTTGAATGTTGAGACGATTCCTTTTGAAAATAAAATTTTAAAATTTTCTGAAAATGGAAAAATAAAATTTAAAAATTTTGCAAAAACAATAAATGGTAAAATAAGAATTGCTTCTCCAATTTCTGCCCAAATGTAAAATTTTCCATTGTGAAAAGAACCATTATCTATTATACCATTTGGAACATCAAGTGAAAAATTTGTGAGCCGTTCACTCAATAAATAAATTGCATTTTCATCACTTGTAGATAATCTTGCGCCACTTACAAATAGTGAAATTAAAACTACAATAAAAAATATTTTTCTTTCAATCTGTTTTTCAAGTTTACTATCCACAATGTTAATTTTAAACAAAAATACTCAATTCAAAAAGTATGACAAAAAATTTCTTTCTCAAGTTTTTTTTGATAACATTTTTTTAAGAATTCAACAATATCACAAGTTTTTTTAATGGGAATAATTCCATTTAATGAGTTGGTTAAAAATATGTTTTGAAAATTTTTAATTTCATTTAAGTGAATAATTTTTTCTTCAAATTGAATTTTATTTTCAAAACAAATTTCTTTTACAACACTTTTTGTGATCCCATTTAAAATTCCACAAGAAGTTTTTGGAGTTACAATTTTGTTTTTTTCAACTAGAAAAATGTTTGTGAATTCTCCTTCAAGAATATGATTTTTATCATCATAAATAATTTTTTCAATTGATTTTATTGTACGAAATGTATTTTTCAAATTTAAATATGAAATCATTTTATGTTTTCGCAAAGAGTTTTCGCAAAATGAATTTTGTTGAAATTGAATTTTCACAATGTTTGCATATGTTTTTTTAAATTTTTCACATTCGACTAAAAAAAAATTTTGAGATAAAATTATTCTCATTTTAGAGTTTTCAAAATCATTTTCTGATGAAATATTTTCTATGATTTTACATATTTTATTTTTTGAATATTCTAAATTAAAGTGGAAATAATTTGCTGAATTAAAAAATCTTTTTAGATGTTCTTTTAAACGAAAAATTTTATTTTTGTGTGCAAACATTGTTTCAAAAATTCCAATTTCGTTTTTAATAACATTTTGTTTTTGCAAAATTATTTTTTCATTTAGATTGGAGATATTGTTTTTGAAAAACACTTTCATATTTCAATATTTAGTGCACTTAAAATTCCTTTTGCTTTGTGAAGAGTTTCTTGATATTCTTTTTCCGGAGAACTGTCAGCAACAATTCCGCTTCCAACATTGAACCAAAATTTTTCATTTTCCATCATTAAAGTTCTAATTGCAATATTAAACATTGCATTTAGTGAAAAATCAATAAAACCAATTGAACCAGTGTAAATTCCACGATGAGATTTTTCAAGTTCATCAATAATTTCCATTGCACGAATTTTAGGAGCTCCAGTGATTGAACCTCCCGGAAACATTGATTTTATTGTTTCAAATACATTGATTTTATTTTGTAATTTTCCATTTATTTTTGCAACAAGATGATGAACCGTTTCATATGTTTCAATTTGTTTTAAAGTTTCTACATTTACGCTTCCTGTTTTACAAATTCTATTTAAATCATTTCTTTCCATATCTACAATCATTAAAAGTTCAGCAAAATCTTTTTCGCTATTGAAAAGTTTTTGTTTTAGTGTTTCATTTTCTGAAAAAATTTTACTTCGTTGAATTGTTCCTTTTATTGGATGTGTTTCAATTTTATTTGAATTTAATTTTAAAAAAAGTTCAGGAGATGTGCTTAAAATATGGTGATTTTTATCAATTTGCATAAATGCCGAATAAGGTGCGGGATTTTTTTTTCTCAATTTTTCATAAACTGAAAATGGAGATGAAATTGTTTTGCCAAAAAATTTTTGCGATAAATTTACCTGATAAATATCCCCTTCGTAAATATATTTTTTTGCTTTCAAGATTGTATTTTCATATTCCTCTTTTTTAAATTCAGAAGAAATAAAATATGTTTTAATGTCAGAAAAATTTATTTCTTTTTCTTCATAAAAGCAAATTTTGGAATCATTTTCAATTGAATTAAAAAACCATTCATTCGTTTGATGATTGAATGAAAATGAGTTTGTATAAATTCCAAAAAATGCATCGGGAAAAGTATTTGTTTTTATATGTTGTGATTTTATATTTTCAAAACTTAAACCAAAATCATATGAAAAAAAACCAGCTGCTCCTAAAAAAAAATTTTCTTTTATTTCTTTTTTTTCTGTTAAAAATTTTTCTTTCAAAACATCCAAAAAGCTTTTCTTTGTTAAATAAGAGTTGTTTTTTTCAATTACGAAAGTTCTAAAACCTATTGATTTTATTATAGTTTTAGGATTGAAAAAAATTATTGAGTGTTTTCCACGTGACTTAAAATCTGATAAACTTTCAAGTAAAATTTTCCCATCACAATCAGAAATTTTACAAAAAAAATCAAATGGAGAAAAAGATATATTGAGTTTTTTTCGTATGATAATTATTTTTTCTTTTTTACAAATTCATGTTGTCCGCAATATTTACTTCCTTCTTTTGCTTTGCGAATGCATCTTTTACCTTTTTTAGTGTATGCTGCACACTGTTGTTCTTCTTTTATTTGTTGAGGTGTTGCGGTTTCATTTTTTACGGTGTCAACTTTTTTTTGTTGTAACATTGAATCAATTTTTAAAAGCTTTTCTTCAATAACTTTCATTCTTTTTTCTAAAAGAAAAACTATTGAATCGGTTGTTGTTTGCGAAAGTAAAGTTGTTGTAAATATAAAACTCAAAAAAAAATTAAATAACTTTTTTAATTTCATAAGTTTTGATAATATCATAAAGTGTTGTTCTTTGTTGAGGAATAAATCCTGAATCATAGATTAAATCAACAACTTCTTCAGTATTGGTTTTATTGATGAAATTTGCTGCTGCATGAACATTCTCTTCAAGTAAAGTTCCACCAAAATCATCTGCTCCAAAGTGAAGTGCAATTTGTCCAGTTTTTTTTCCTTCTGAAAACCATGATGCTTGAATGTGTTGAAAATTGTCTAAATAAATTCGTGAAAGTGCAATGATTTGTAAATAGCGATATGACGACGCATAATGTGGAATAATTTTTTCAAGAGGCGTATTTCCTGGTTTAAAACTCCATGGAATAAATGCAGTAAAACCAAAATATTCATCTTGAAGTTTGCGAATGTTTTCAAAATGAATCAAAATATCTTCGTCAGTTTCAATGTGACCATACATCATTGTTGCTGTTGTTTTGTACCCAATTTTATGTGCTTCTCTCATTACATTTAGCCAATCTTCTGAGCTTCCTTTTTTACTTGAAATTTTTTTTTTCACTTTATCAGAAAGAATTTCTGCACCACCTCCAGGAATTGTTCGAAGCCCAACATTCCAAAGTTCTTGCAACACTTCACTGATTGTAAGTTTGGAAACTTCTGACATAATAATTATTTCTGATGTTGAAAAAAAATGTGGATGAATTTCAGGAATTTCTTTCACAGTTCTTTCAATCATTTCAAGATAGTATTCAAAATTGAGTTTTGGGTTTACTCCTCCTTGAAGTAAAATTGTTGTAACTCCTTTTGTTGCTGATTCTTTAAATTTTTGAATCATATAATCAGCTGAATGGGTGTATTCACCGTGTTCTCCTTCATGACGATAGAATGCACAAAAAACACAATCAATATTACAAATATTTGTATAATTTGGATTTGAATCAATTACAAAAGTTACATTTGCATTTGAGTTTTTTTTTAAACGAATTTCATTTGCTAAACTTCCAAGTTCAAGAAGTTCTGCATTTTGTAGAAGTTCTAATCCTTCATGTTGAGAAATTCTATTTCCATTTTTTATTTTTTGATAAATATCAGATAACATATTTTTTTTATTTAACTACTTATAGTCATCACTTATTGCTAATAATAAATTTGGTTAAAATATAATGAAAAAAATTTCCAAAGTTTTTGAAATTAAAATAAAATAAGAAAGATTATTTATTGTATAATTGATTCATTGAAAGCGAGTATTCATCAATAGTATGTGTTAAATTGTAGTATGTAGTATATTCACGAAACAATTATTTATCAATATCTTATATTGATGAATAGAAGTAAAGTTTTTTTTCAACTTGATAAATTTGTTTGAATTGATTTTATATTTTTACATAAAATAAAGATAATAAATCCAATATAAAATAGGAAATAAAATGCCAATCACAGTTAAATATGCTCCACGTCCAGTAATTCCCGTTTTTCCCTTCAAAACAAAAATTCCTGTAATTGCAACGAATATTAAACTAAATGCATATAAGTCAGCAATATATGTCCAAATTCCTTTTGGAGAATTGAGATGCAGTTGATTCATTTCATACAATACTTTTCGTTCGTGAGTTTCTTCTACAATTACATTTCCAGTTGGTAAATCAATTGCGTATTCCTTTTCTTCAAAAAAAATTTGAAATGTAAATGAATCTGGACGAAAAAAATTTTGTGGTGTTTCACTTATTTTAAGTGACGAAAGTGAAATCTCCAAAATTTTTTTTGTTGGTAAAGTATACTGAATTGGTGAAATAGAAAAAGTATTTTCTTTTTTCACATAATTTGGATTCCAATCTTGGATATGATTTACAGCAATTCCTGAAACTCCATAAACAATTGTAAGTCCAACAATCAAATATCCAATATCGCGATGAAGAATATTATTCCATTTCCGAAATGGAAATTTTTTCATTTAATTTTAGCACCTTCTCCGAGAATTTTAATTACAGTTTTTCCACTTGTAATTTTTGATACATCAAATTTTTCATTGTGGTTTTCAGCACGTTTTTTTTCTATTTCAATGACCTCTTCTTTTGTGTATTTTTTAACAGAAAAAGTTCCTTCTGCTAAAACATTTTTTCCTTTTGCACTTATTGGAAAAACAATTACTCTATCTTCAACTTTGAATTTTATTGATTCAAAATCAAATTCGCCTGCTATTTCAATCCAACATCCGCGATTTTCACAGACATTTACAATTTTTCCTTCTACAAGAATTTTTTTACCGTCGTATTTTTCTGGATTTTTTATTAAGTCAGAAATTTTTGTTTTTTCTTTTATAGAAATTTTTTTGCCATATTTTTTTTGTCCTGCAAAAACTATAATACTAAAAGCAAAAAATAAAATTAAAAATTTTGAGTACATATTTTTAAAAGGTATTTAAGTGAATAAAATATTTTTGTAAAATCATAGAAAGAAATTTTTTAACGATAAACTTTTTGTTGTGTTCAATTTGTAATAGTAATTTGTTTTTCAACGTTTGCCATTTCAAAAGTTGGAATTTCATTCAGATATTGATGAGCATTTAAACTTCTAAAAATTTTTGGAGCAAATGGACGAATCAAAAGTCGTGATTTGATAGTCCAAGTTCCAGTTGAATTAAATTTAACTTTATATTTACTCTCTCTTGTTTCAAATGGTTTTAGAGAGTTATTGATTAGCGAATCTAAATCAAACACACTTGATTCAATTCCGTTTTTTAAAAATTTTCCTGAAAACAAAGTTAAGTGATTGCTTGCAATTAAGTCCTTATTTTGATCCAAATTTCCTGAACGAAAAATTGTATCATTATTTTTCCACACAGTAATTTCAATCCACATTTCACGAGATGGAAAAACTGCTGATGGTAAATTATGTCCTGTTTTATCGTTTATAGTTTTTGTAATAATTTCAGTTGAATCAGTTGTATTTGCAGTTTGAGGAACAATCAAACTGAATGTCGCAGAATTTTTTAGAAGTGAATCTATGAGTCGTTTTTGTTCTTCTCTATTTGGGAGATTTGATATTGCAACATCAACTCCAATGAATGTATGTCTATGTAAATTATCTCTAATTGGGCCATTAATTGCTGCTTTTCCCGTATAAGTTTCCATATGACACTTTTGACATTCTACAGACATTGCTCCATATTGACTACGTTGCCATTCAGTAAAAGTTATTTCTGCTTCAATTCCATTTGAAACTAAATCATGACATTCTCTACACAATTCCGAAGAAGAAAATGATGCGTCATAAACATTTTCATGATAAGAATTTGAAACCGGATTTTGAATTCCACCATATTTTTTATTTCCAGGAGAAATGTTGTATTGAGTTACATCATAAGTTGAATTGTGCGGAGAACGAAGTGTATGACAAAAATCGCAAGTAACTCCTTCTTGTACAAGTGGCGGAAGTTCGTCAATTGAAAAAACTTTTTTTGTGTTTCCAGTAAGATATGCTATTGGAGAGTGACATTGAAAACAAAATGTTCCAAGTTCTCCGTTTGTAGAATTTTGAAGTTCATTATTTTTTAAGTTCCAAATTGGATCTTTTGAAGAATATGCATGCATTGAACCACTCCATTCATCATAATATTGCGGATGGCAAGATTTACAATCTTCTGCTGATTTAAAATCAGTGAGCGAAAATTTTGTTGTATCATTTGGTGGAGTTATAGGATGTGGAGTTTTAGTGCATCCAACGAAAAAAAATATAACTCCCGAAAATAGAAAAAAAATTATTTTTTGTTTCATAGATTATTTTAAAACAGAAATTCCAGTTGGCATTTTTCCAACTTCAATATGTTTTTCAATTTGCAAAGTTGATTTATTTATAACAAGTAAATTTCCAATAAATTCTAAATTATATTTTGGAATAAAATTATGACTTGTATTTTCATTACTTACAAAAATATAATTTTCTGAAACATCGCATCCGTGTGGATAATCAAATAGAGAAGGATTTGTAACTGTTTGAATATGTCCAATCATTTGAGTATGAATTGCAGAAAGTGAATTTCCCAAACGATTTGTTACATAAATATAATCTCCATTTTGAGAAAACTGCAAATGCCACGGTTCGTTTCCAACACTAAACGAATCTTTCAAAGTATAATCACTTGTCTGAAAAGTTCTTACTTCATTTTTTTTTGAACAAGTTACAGCAATTAGTTCATCATTTGGAGAAACAGCAATTTCCATCGGTTGATAATTTGAAGTACCAATTGGTGGAACATCATATGCAAGTGGAATTGTTGCAATCACGTCATCATTTGCAACATCAATTACAGAAATATTATCTGACATCATATTTGCAACATAAAGTTTTGTTCCCGCATTATTCATTCTAATTCCGTGAGGCATATTTCCAACAGTGATTTGATTTGTAACAGTCATTGTGTTTGTATTTACAACAAAAATTTTTTTTATATCGCCAATCATAAATTGAGAAACATAAAGTTTATTTCCATCAGGAGTTAATGCAAGAAGAGCAGGTGAACCATCAATTTCAACTGTTCCAATTAGCGAATCATTTCTACTATCAAACTTCCAAATTTCACCGCTGTTTATTAAAGACACATACCAATAATTTCCTTTTGCAACAATAAAATGTGGGCTCTCTAAAATACTTTTATTTCCAACTTTTATGAAACGAGTGATAAGCATTTTATCTATGTCAATCACTGCAACTTCATCATCATTTTGATTCGGAACATAAACTTTATGAATTGAATTTGTAAAAGGAATTTCTCCATTGTCATTTTTTGTTCCATCATTTATCCACATTTTTAAAAACTCAATTTCATAAGAATGAATTGGTTTTTCAATTTGTGGATGATTTTTTCTTAAAGAAATTCCTTCAAAAAGATTTACAACTAAACTTTTATCACTTCTAAATGGAATTACAACTGCACCCAAATTTGAACCATTCATAACATTTTCCCATGATGAGAGATTTAAATTTGCAGAGTTTGAAATTGAATTATGGCATCCACTTGTTGCACAACTGCGATTAAAAATTTTTTGAATATGATTTGAATATGAAATTTGAGAAGGCATTTGTGCAAACACTACCTTAATTATATGATTACTTGTTACATTGTAAAACGTATAAGATGATAAAGAATCTGCAATATAGTTTTCATCAATAATTATACTATCAACATAGTAACCGTTATTTGCAGTAAAAGTAAATTTTTGGTTTGCATTTTCTTTTACATTTACATTTCCATTTGGAATTATATTCCCGTTTCCACTTATAGTTGTAGAGATTGTATATGTTGTTGAATTATTTATATTTTCTTTGCAGTTAAAATTAAGTATTGAAACGATAAATATTATAAAAC
>SXSO01000123.1 GCA_005792205.1 Bacteroidota bacterium
ATTTTAAAGCATAATTTCCAACTACTTCAATTTTTTCAATTATATCATAACCTAATAATTTTATTTTTTTTGTAGGTTTATAATGCTGCATCAAAATTGTTTCGCCTTTACATTCTGCACAAGGACACATATCTCTTAAAAACGAAAGAGAAATTCCATTTTGAACACCATCATCCCAAAGAATTAAAAGTGTTGTTTCAGAATTTTGTTTTATAGACTTTATTTTCATAAAAATTTAGAAAATTTTATATCAGAAATTGAAAGAGAATTTATATTTGTTTCAGCAGCAAAGATTTTAAACTCAAATTTATATTTCAACATATTCAATGTTTCATATAAATTATATGAATGAAAAATTTTCAAATCAAAAACTGTTCCAATTGAATTTCTCACTGCTCTTCTCAAATATGGACTACAAGAATTTTCTCCAACCAAAATACAATCAACTCCAAATGCACTACAATCCCTAATGATAACTCCCATATTTTCGCTATTTGCAATTCCATCTAATGCAACAAAAATATTTTTTGATTTCATTTTAAATTCTTCAAATAAAATTGCATGTGGAATTTCTGCACATGCCATAATTCCTTGATGAATTAAATCCAACAATTTTTTGAAGTTCAACTTTATCTCCAATAAAAATTTGTAAACTTTCTTTTCTTCTGCATATCAAATCAAAAAAAAATTTAAACCATTCTTTCGTCAATAATAGTGATTTTATTTTTAAATTGGAGAGAAATAGTTTCTTCATAACTTTTTCTCCTTCTACAATAAAAATACCATCACTTAAATGTTTTTGTGTTTGTCTAAGTGTAGTATAAATTTCAAGAGATGAAGTTAGTTTATTTGTAAAAGCAATATGCATTTAAAAAAGTGTTTTAAAGTTATTCATTTTTTTTATTAGATTTTTAAAAATTAATTTTAGTATGGATTCAAATTTTATAGTTGAGTACAAAGAAATTTTAAATGGAATTGTAGATGGCGTTTTTATTTTAAATGAAAATTTGTGTTTTACATTTTGGAATAAATCTGCTGAAATTGGAACTAGTCTCAAAAGCGATGAAGTTTTGGAGAAAAATGTTTTTGAAATTTTTCCAAATGCAAAAAATTCTGAGATTGGTGAAAAATATATTTTATCTCTTCAAACACAAACATTCCAAAATTTAATAAGTAAATACAAAGATGAAAAATTTGAAGCAACATTTGATATTAGAATTTTTCCAATTGAAAAAGGACTTGTCGTATTTTTCCGTGATATTACTGAAGAAAAAGAAAAAGAAGAGCAAAATAAAATTATGCTTCAAATTTCAAAAACAATAAACACATCACATACAATTGAAGAAATGTGTTTTGGTGTGCAAAAAATAGTTGCAAAATATTTTGAAGTTCCAATAAATTTTGTTTCAATATTTAACTTTGATATGTCAAATAGATTTTTGCATTTAGTAAGCAACATTGAAAACAAAAACTCTGAAATTGAAAATAGTATTTTACATCAAAATTTTTTAGGAAATTCTTATATACAAAAAGTTGCTCAAAATTTAAATCTCATATTTACTGATGAAATTATAGATGGAACTTTTGCAAAAATATTTTTTTCTGAACTTGAAATTTTAAACCTAAAAACACTTATTGCATTACCACTTTTAATTCAAAACGAATTGGAAGGTGTTATTGAAATTATAATGAAGAAAAATATAAACTATATTGAAAAGGATATAAAATTTTTGAAAAAAATTGCAAATGAACTTGCAAATGGATTGAATAGAAAAAAATTGCTTGAAAAAATTTTACATCAAAAAACCAAACTTGAAGAAGAAACAAAAAAAACTGAAGAAGCAAATGCACAATTGAAAAAATTTATCGCAATGTTTAGTCACGATTTACGTGCACCACTTTCTTCAATAATAAGTTTTGCAGATTTACTTTCAAAAAACTTTTCTTCATTTGAAAATGAAAAAATTCAAAACTTTATGTCTTCAATTGTGGAAAGCGGAAATCATCTTCAAAATTTGATTAATGATATTTTAGATCTTTCTAAAATTGAAGCAGGAGTTTTAAAAATTCATATTGAAAATTTTGCAATTTCATATCTTAAAAATTCATTGGAAAAAATTCTACAAAATAAACTTCAAGAAAAAAATATTCAACTTGAGTTTGATATTGCAAATGATTTAGATATAATAAATGCTGATCAAACTCGCATTCAACAAATACTTGTAAACTTAATTTCTAACTCAATAAAATTTTCCAATGACGGTGGAAAAATTATTATTGGTTTCTTGCGAAACGAAAATGATATCAAAATTTTTGTAAAGGACTTTGGAAAAGGAATTCCTCAAAGTGAAATTCCAAAACTTTTCAAACCATTTTATCAAGTGAAAAGTTCTGGAAAAGAAGGAACGGGACTTGGACTTGCAATTACAAAAAAACTTGTGGAACTTCACAATGGAAAAATTTCTATCGAAAGTGAAGAAAATAATTTTACAAAATTTCTAATTCAAATCCCTCTCACTGTAAATTCTATTGAAACAATTGCTGATGAAAAAAATATAAAAGAAATTGTAAATAATTTTTTGGAAAAGTTCAACGAAAAACTTCCAATACAAAAAAGAAAACCACTTGCTCTTATTGCTGATGATTCAATAGAATCACAAAAAATTCTTGCTCATTATTTAAAAGGTGAAAATTTTGAAACTGTTTATGCAAAAAATGGAATTGATGCATTTGAAAAAGCTAAAGAATTTTTGCCCGATATAATTTTACTTGATATAATGCTTCCAATAAAAGATGGTTGGCAAGTTTTAAAACTTTTAAAACAACATCCTGTTTGTAAAAATATTCCTGTTATTATTGTATCTGTAAGTGATGAAAAAACGCTTGGAACTACTCTTGGTGCAGATGATTATTTTGTTAAACCAGTTAATAGAGATGAGTTTTTAAATTCTGTTAAACACTCAATTTTAAAATCTGATGAATTAAATAACGAACAAAAAATTCTTATAATTGATGACGACAAAAATTTTTCTGAACTTATAGATGTGATGCTTTCAAATGAAGGTTTTACAATAATAAAATCACTTACAGGAAGTGGTGGAATAAAAAAAGCAGAAGAAGAAATACCAAATTTAATTATATTGGATTTGATGTTAAGTGATGGATTTGGACTTGATTTTGCAGAAAAATTGAAAGAAAATTCTTTGACAAAAGATATTCCAATAATAATTATTTCATCTGCTGAATTAGATGATGAAATGGAAGAAAAAATTGAATCGCTTGCAAAAAGATTTGTGAGTAAATCAAAGTTTACAAAACAGGATTTACTAAAATCAATTTCACTTTAAACTCCAAGTTGATTTAAAAGAAGAGACGAGATGCTTAAAAAAGTTGTAATACCAATTATATCTTGCAAAGTTGTTGTAAATGGCCCTGCACTCACAGCAGGATCAATTCCAAACTTTTGAGATAGAATTGGAGATAGTGTTCCCATTGTTACAGCGATTGACATTGATAAAAACATAGATGAACCAACAACAACTCCAAAAAGATTATTGCGAGACCAAATAATTCCAATAATGGCAATAACAATTCCACAAACTAATGCTATTAAAAAGACTACGCGAATTTCTTTCCACCATTCTTTTTTCCATTCACTTGAATTTACGTGTCCAGTTGAAAGCCCTCTTACAACAATAACTGCTGATTGAAGTCCAACATTTCCTGATATCGCAGAAATTACTGGCATAAAACTTGCCAGTAAAATCAATTTACTCAATGTTTCACTAAACGCAGAAATCACAAAACCAGAACATAATGAAAATCCCATTGAAATTAAAAGCCAAGGAATTCGCATCTTTGCAACTGCAAACGGTGACTTTGTTTCAATTTCTGCAACATTACTTCCAGCCATTTTGTAAACATCTTCAGAAGTTTCTTCTTCAATAACATAAACTAAATCATCAAATGAAATTGAACCAACAAGAATTCCATCTTCCTTTACAACAGGAACAACAACTAAAGAATATTTTTTAAACAATCTTGCAACTTCTTCTTGATCTAAAAAAACATCAGCAGTAATTACGTCTTGATTCATTACACTTTTCATTTTTTTATTTGACGAATGAATCAACAAATTTTTTATTGGCAAATCACCAACAATTTTCCCTTCATCATTCACAACAAAAATATTATACACATCATCTACATATTCAGAATGTTTTCGCACAGTTTGAATTGCTTTATGAATTGTATCATTCAAGTTCACCGCAATATATTCTTTCTCCATAATTCCACCAGCAGTATTTGGAGCATATTGCAAAAGTTCTTTCAAATCACTTTGAGTTGGAAAATCAAGTTGTTCAATGATTTCTTTTGCAATTTCATCTGGCATTTCTGCAACCAAATCAGTAGCATCATCAGATGGAAGTTGCGTTATAATTGATGAAAGTTGTGATTTATTTAAAACTGAAAAAAGATTTGCTCTATGTGATTCATTTATATTTGTGATAACTTCACTTGCAATATCTTTTTCCAAAAGTTGAAAAATATATTTCGCTTCGTTCAAATGCAAATGATTTATTAGATGTGCAATATCAGCTGGATATAAATCAATTAAAAGATTTACAACAAGAGCAGGTGTTTTCAACTTTATCAACTCACGAAATTCAGAAATAAGTTCTTCATCCATTTCAATTAAAATAGGAGAAGAAATATTTTCTATTTCGTTTTCAATTTCATTTTGATTATTAAATTCTTCCATATTCTATTTGTAAAAGTGAATGTGTTATATTTTTTGTTAGAGAGATAAAATCATCAAGCGAAAGATTTTCTGCTCTTTTATTTAACATTGGTTTTACATTCGAATCACAGTTTTCAAAAAACAATTTCAATTCGTTTTCTGAAACATTTGGAAAATATTTTAGAGAGTTTTTTACTGTTTTTCTTCTCTTTCCAAAACATGTGCGAACTGTTTGACGGAAAATTTTATCTTCAATTTTATTGTGAATATTTTTTTCCATTTCAAATTTTACAACTGATGACCAAACTTTTGGTTTCGGGAAAAAACAATTTGGTGAAACATCAAATAAAATTTTTGGATTCGAATAATATTGCGAAAACACAGATAAAATTCCATATTCTTTTGAATTTGGTTTCGCAACAAAGCGAATCGCAACATCTTTTTGAACCATTAAAATTGCCTCTGAAACCACATTTCCAAAATTTGCATTATCAAAAATTTTGAAAATTATTTCAGATGTAATTTTGTATGGAATATTTCCAATTATTTTTATTGGTTTAAAATTTTCTTCAGAAATTTTTTGTAAATCAATTTCCAAAAAACTTGTTCCAAAAACTTTTACATTTTCATTTTCAAAATTTTCTTTTAAAAATTCAATTGCATTTTTATCAACTTCAACAATGATAAAATTTTTTGAAATACCACAAATATGTTTTGTTAATGCACCAAATCCACTTCCAATTTCTAATATTAAATCATCATTTAAAATTTTACTTTGAGAAATAATTTTTCTGATGATATTTTCATCTTGAAGAAAATTTTGGCTCAAACTTTTTTTGGGAACAAGTTTCATCAAAAAATTTTACAAAGATACAAAAACTCTGTATGTAAGATATTTTAAATAGCTAGTTTATATGATATGTAAATGACTTTACTTAATAGGTAAACTAGTTTTCATGTCAAGTAAACCACTTTACATGACATGTAAACGACTTTTTATATCATAAACGGTGAATTTTATGTCATGAAAACCAGTTTTCGTGGCATAAAAACGTCTTTTTATGTTAGGTAAATCGCTTTTCATATGATAAAAAGTACTTTTTTGAACCGAAACGGGATTTTTTGATTTTGGACAAATAAAAAAGGGACACAAAATTTTGTATCCGCTTTTTTCCACAACGATAACGACTAAAAATTTATTTTACTAAAATCATTTTCTTCATTTCAGAAAAATTATTTGTTGTGAGTTTGTAAAAATAAATTCCACTATTTAAATTATTTGCATCAAAATCAATTTCGTAATATCCAGCATTTTGGTTTTCATTTACAAGTGTTTTTATTTCTCTTCCTAAAACATCAAATACTTTTAAATTTACAAATCCACTTTTTGCAATTTCATATTTAATTTTCGTTTTCGGATTAAATGGATTTGGATAATTTTGTTTCAATGAAAACCTATTTGGAAGATTTGTAATTTCATTTACACTCAACGCAACAGTATCAGCATAAAGTGCAAGTGATAAAACAGATGAAATTCCAAGTGATCCAACAACAGTTCCCACAGCATTTGATGTATCAATTTTTATCAATTTATTTTGTTGCGTTCCACTTCCAACAAGTCCATATAAATTTCCTTTCGCATCAAAAATAATATCTGTTGTTATCATTCCAGTTCCTGTTGAACCAACTCGTATTGTATCACCAAACGGAAGAGCGATTTTGTAAATTCTATCTTTTCCAGTTATTGCGGGACGAACTGATGCCCAAAGTTGATTTGTAATAGGATTTATTGCAAGTCCTGCAATTGGAATATTAGACATAGTTACTTCCATTGGATCAACATTATAAATATCAACTTCATAAATTGATCCTGTTTGTGATGCAACTAAAAGAGCACCATCATTTCTAAATTCCATTCCTTTTAGGTTCGCAATAAAAACTGTATCCAAAACATATGCATCTCCAAGATCGCTATTGATTCTAACTATAAAATAATTTGAACCCGATTTTGTAAGTCCAATCAATTCATGAGTTGTTGGATGAACTCTACAACTTACAATTTCATTAAATCCAGTTTCGCCAATTGGCGTAAAACCTCCTGTGAGTGGATTTATTTTGAGTAATCTTCCTCCATCTGAAATTCCAGAAGTTGCGTAAAGAATTCCTTTTTCTGCAGGAGCAATTGTGTAACCTTTTCCAAAAAGATGAATTACAATATCAGGATTTTCAGAATTATTTGTGTGAAGAATAATGGAGTCATTCAAATTTCCAACAGCAGATGGAATAAATTTTACATTTAATAAAAGCGAATCATAATATGAAACTTTAATTGGAAAATTTTGCAATCCAGAAATTAAATAATTTGCAGTTGGCAAAGTTGCATTTGAAATTTCAAGTGAATCAATTCCATCATTTCCAATTTTTATATCTAAATCATTGCTTTCATTTCCAACTTGAATTGGACCAAATTGTAATTGAGAATTGCTAACACTTGCAACAACTCCACTAAATGGTCCCATTTTTATTTTTCCAATCCAAGTTCCCCAAGTATTTGCGGGAAACTTTGCATACTCAGTTAAAGTCCAAACCGCAGATGAATCAAATGGATCAAGTGCAGCACCATTATAATCTCCCCATCTATTTCTACTTCCATCACTTTTTACATAATTTGCTTCGCCATTTTTTACTAATACACTTTGAGATAAACCAATTCCATCATTACTATTTCTTCCACTCACATATGCACCAATATATTCAGTAAGACCGGAACGACTATACCCAATTATCAAGTTTTTATTTTTATCAACAGCAATTGCGGGATAAAAATGCCAAAACCCTTGTTTACCCATTGCAACATCTTCTAATGTTGTATTTGTGTATGGATTTATTTTTACATAGCGAATTGATGAATATGCATTTCCTACTCCACTTCCAATTGAATGAATTGCCCAAAGCGAACTATCTCTATAAATTACATTTGCTCTAAGTTTACTTCCTCCACTTTCAATCAAAACAGTACTTCCTCCAAGTTGATTTGCATTTGGTGGAGATGAATATTGAGTAACAGGAATATTTATCGCAGTTATATTTGGAGAAGTTACTGGATTAGAAATTTTCCAAAGAGTAAAATATGTTCCCGTTCCAAATGGAGATGAGTTCATCATATAAGCAGAAGTGAGTGAATCATATGCAGAATATGGACGAACATTATCAGGAGCAGTAGATGTATTTTGCGGATCTCTAAAATCCCAAAAATCATACCACATAATTGGTCCAGCAATATTTTGATATAACTGTTCTTTGGGAACAATTCTAAGTTTTCCATAACGATAACTTCCTCCAAAAGAAAATTGTCGCGAAGTTAAATAAATTGCCTTATCATCATAACCTAATGCGGGATAATCTCCCCAACTTCCAATAGTTGAATCTCCAACAAAATGAGATGGTGTTTTCCAATTATACCAAACTCCCATTGGGTTTTCGTCATCAGATACAGAAAACATATGATAGTGATCAGTTGCTGTTGGATAAGTCATCCAAAGCATCACCCAACGATTTGCAAAATGGTCATAAATAATTTGCGGATCGTTTGGACTACTTGCAGGAGCAATACTATTGAACCACGTTTGTGCAGAAATAGATTTTAAAATCGTTCCATTTTTATCGTAAATTCTAAATGAAGAATTTACAAGTGCCATAACATGATTTGGACCAACTGCAAGAATTGGATCAGGAGGAAATCCTCCTTGATCAGGAATTCCTTGAAAATTTTTTAAAACAACTGGACGAGAAACTCCTATCGCAGAGTTATCTTCAATATAATTACTTCCTTCAGGAGCAAGTGGTGGCATTAAATTTTCTGGATCTGTAAGAAGTGGAAGTTCAGTATTTGGTAGTTCAGGAATTTTTACAATTTCATCTTCACTTGGTTCAAATTTAAAAGTTCCTGTACTAACACTTACACCATTTGGAACAGAACCAACTTTTGGACCTTTTACAATTTGTGAAAATGTTACATCAATAATCAAAAGTAAAAAGAAAAAAATAATTTTTTTCATTTGAATAGTAATTTTAGTTAAAAAAATAATATGAAATATAAAATTTATTTTTTAAAATTTTATATTTTTAATATGTTTTAATATGTATAAATTATTTAATTCAAAAAATAAAAAAGCAAAGTAATTTTTTATTCTTTTTTATTTAGATTTTTTTTTTTATTTTTGCCAACGCTTTTTTAGTAATAATTATATTTTAATCAACAACAAAATGAGGTAATCAAATGAAATTGTTAACTACGTTTTTATTTATTTTAGTTTTAGTAGCAAATGCATTTTCTGAAACTGAAAAAACATTGAATCTAAAATCAGGAATAAATTATATTGCTGATGTAGATAGTGGTGGTCCTGATGATTGGGGATATACATGGAAAAAAAATGGTGAAGAAGGTGGTCCCGAATATAATTGGATTGAACCAGATCCAACAACTTGGACAGAAGTAACTGGACTTCAAGATGATAATGCAGTTGGTTTTTTCCAACTTAATTTTGATTTTCCATATTATTGGTACAAACCAAATAGAATTCAAATTGGGTCAAATGGATGGATTTCATTTTCTCCACAACTTGGTAATCTTGCAGCAGCATTTACACAATTTCCAACTGCAGCTGCACCAAATGATGTAATTGCTCCACTTGCGGCAGATTTTGATTATAGCATTGCATCACAATTTGATTCCAAATGTTATTTTTGGACAAACAATGTAGATAGTGCAATAGTTACTTGGATTCGTGCTGTTGAATGGTATGCAACTCCACCAGCAGCAAGACCAAAATATTCTTTCCAAGTTATACTTTCAAAAAATGATAGTTCAATAACTTTTCAATATGGAGACGTTACAGATAATGGAAATTTTGCTTCTGAATCAAATATTTCAATGGGAATTGAAAACCTATTGGGAAACATTGGTTTAAGTTATTATTTTGCATCTGGTGTAATTGATCCAACTCAATATGCAATGGGAACTGCTGTAAAAATCGCAAGAACTATAAATACTGGATATCAAGTTTCTGATGCCGGAGTGAGTGGAGGTTTTAATGCAATAAATGGTGCAGTATTTCTTAAAAATAATGAGGGCAATGAAGTTTCTTGTGTTGTCAAAAATTATGGAACAACAGATTTATCAAATGTTATGGTTCGTCATCAAATTTCAAGAGGATTGACAACAGTTTTGAGAGATACAGTTTTTCTTGCTTCACTTCCTGCGGGAACAAGTGAAAATATTGTTTTCCCAAAAATATTTACACCGACACAAGCAGGAATTCACACTGCAAAATTTACCGCAACAGCATCAGGAGATATAATTGTTACAAACAATTCTGCAACAACTGAAACTAATGTTATAAATTTTTTACCAGATCAAAATTCCACACTTGCATATGATGATGATGTACTTGATGGAACAGGAAGAAGTTGGGGAAGTGATGGTGGATTTGGAAATGAATTTGAAATACCTGTATCAGCAGTAATTGAATCTGCATATGTTCGCATTCAAACAGTTGGAACGGGAAATTTAAAAGTTGTGCTTGTAGATAGTGATGGTCCAAATGGAACTCCAGGAACAATTTTATCTGAACGAATTATTGCAACACCAATTACTGGTGTAAACAAAGTATATTTTGGTGATGATGCAAGACAATTTCCTGCGGGAGGAAAATTCTATGTTGGAGCAATTGGACAACATACTTATGCAATGGACGCAACTGCACCTCGTTCAAATCGTGGATGGGAAATTACTGCAGGATGGGGAAGCAATAGATTTGGAAGCACAGAAGATGTTATGGTTAGAGTTGTTGTGAAAACTGTGAGTGTTGGTGTGAATGAAAATTTTGTTCCGAATAAATTTTCTTTGCAACAAAATTATCCAAATCCATTTAATCCGAAAACAAAAATAAAATATGAAATTGCAAAAAGTGGTTTTGTAAATTTAAAAGTGTTTGATGTTTTGGGACGTGAAATAAAAACACTTGTAAATGAAAATCAAAATGCGGGATATTACGAAACTGATTTTGACGCAAATAATTTGAATAGTGGAATTTATTTCTACAAATTGACAACAAATAATTTTTCCGAAATGAAGAAAATGATTTTGGTGAAATAGAATTGTTATTATCGTAAAATAATTATTGGGACACGAAGTTTATTTGTGTCCCATTTTTGTTTTTTAAAGACTGGGAATTATTCATTAAAAATTCCGTTTCGGGACAAAAAACCACTTTTTACTATACAAAAAGTCATTTACATGACATGTAAAGTCGTTCCCGTGTCATGTGAAGTGATTCACATGACATGTAAAGTCGTTCTCGTGGCATGTGAAGTGATTCACGTGACATGTAAAGTCGTTTACATATAGTAAAACTTAGTAAACAGGAAAAAATTTCCTCTTTTAGACAATAAATAGGAAAATTTTTCCGTTTTGTTTATGTAATTTATATCACAGTTTCAATCAATAAACACGATTCTAAAATAAGTATATCAATTTCTAAGTTTAAATGTAAAATAAAATCTATTTGTGGTAAAAATTTATTGTTTTTCAGTTTTCAGTTTTTTTATTTCTTCTAAACTTTTTTCAAGTTCATTTATTTTATTTTGTAAGTCAAATTCTAAATTTAAAATTCTTACTCCAGCATTTACTCTTGCCAAAAGTTCTTTTGCAACAAATGGTTTCGTAATATAATCATCTGCTCCCAAATTTATTCCTTCAATAATATCACTTGTTTCCTTCAATTCTCCAGTGATTAAAATAAGATAAAATGGTTTGTGTTGAAGTTCAGATTTTATTTTTACACAAATTTCTTCTCCCGTCATAAAAGGCATTTGAATATCTAAAATACAAAGTGAAGGAGAATGTTCTGAATGTAAAATTTCCCATGCTTCTTTTCCATTTTTTGCAGAAACAACTTCGTAGTTCCATTGTTCAAGCATTACTTGAAGTAAATTTCTCGCAACTGAATCATCGTCTGCAATAAGAATTTTCATAAAAAATTATAAAATATATTTTTTTAAATCTTGATTTTTTATGATTGTAGAAAGTTTTTCTTCTACAAACTTTTTTGAAATTGTAATTTTGCAATTAGAAAGATTATCAGGAGATTCAAAAAGAATATCTTCTAAAAGTGTTGTCATTATTGTGTGAAGTCGTCTTGCGCCAATATCTTCAAGTTCCGCATTTACAGTTGCTGCAGTTTTTGCAATCTCTTTTATTCCATCATCTGTAAATTCAATTTCAATTCCTTCAGTTTTAAGAAGTGAAGAATATTGCAATATCAAAGCATTTTGTGGAACAGTTAAAATTTGTATAAAATCATTTTCTACCAATGAATTTAATTCCACACGAATAGGAAATCTTCCTTGAAGTTCTGGAATTAAATCAGATGGTTTTGAAATATGAAATGCACCAGAAGCAATAAAAAGTATGTGATCAGTTTTTACAATTCCATATTTTGTATTTACATTACTTCCTTCAACAATTGGAAGCAAATCTCTTTGCACACCTTCGCGAGAAACATCTGGTCCGGTTTTAGATTTACTTCCTGCAATTTTATCAAATTCATCAATGAAAATTATTCCAGAATTTTGAACTAAATCAATTGCTTCTTTTACAACTGTATCCATATCAATAAGTTTTGTGATTTCATTTTGTTGTAAAATTTTTCTTGCTTCAGCAATTGTAAGTTTTTTCTTTTTCAATTTTTTTGGCATCACATTTTCAAACATCTCTTGAACATTCATTCCTATTTCTTCCATATTTAATGGACCAAATACTTGTAAGTTCGGAGTTTGCGAAGCATGAAGTTCAATTTCAATAGTTTTATTGTCAAGTTCTCCATTGCGAAGTTGTTCTCTAAATTTTGTTCTTGTATTTGAATTTTCTTCTGCAATCTCAATTTGTTGAGATAGTTCAACATCGTGTTTTCTTTTTATTGGTGGAAGTAGTATATCTAAAATTTTTTCTTCTACAATTTGTATTGCTTTTTCTTTTACTTCTTCGCTTTTTTCTTTTTTTACTGAGTTGATTCCAATCTCTGTTAAATCTCTCACCATTGAATCAACATCGCGACCAACATATCCAATTTCAGTATATTTTGTTGCCTCAATTTTTAGGAATGGAGCATTTACAAGTTTTGCAAGTCGTCTTG
>SXSO01000124.1 GCA_005792205.1 Bacteroidota bacterium
AAATATAATGTCGGTTTGTTAAATACAAATGTAAAAATTGGGCAAAATATGTTCCCATCTAATGTTGTTTCAACAGATGCAATCAATGAAGTTATTGATAAGTGTTTTCTAATTTCAAAACCTGATAAAAAAGAAAAAGGAGATTGTAATTCCCATAAAACGGTTAAGCCATTAAGTTTATGTGAATATATTATAAATTTGACAACCTATTCAAATGAAGCAATTATTCTTGACCCTTTTACAGGTAGTGGAACAACATTGGTAGCGGCAAAAAATTTAGGAAGAAAATTTATAGGAATAAATATAAATATAAATATAAATAAAGAATACATAGACATAACAAAAATGAGATTAGAAAATACAACCTCTAATAAAAGTAAAAAAATAGCATCAATGAACTTATTCAACTATTAAAATGATATGCAACAAATTAATTTGAACTTAAAAATTTTGCGTCAAAAAAACTCAAACACAGATGGAAAATTTGTAGAATATAAAATTCCAGTTTCTACAGATGCTTCATTTCTTGAAATGCTTGACGAATTAAATAATCAACTTGAAAAAAATAATCAAGAGCCAATTGCTTTTGAAAGTGACTGTCGTGAAGGAATTTGTGGTTCTTGTGGAATTGTGATAAATGGTTCATCTCACGGTCCAGTTCGTGGAATAACAACTTGCCAACTTCATATGCGTCATTTTAAAGATGGAGATACCATTTATGTAGAACCATTTCGCTCAACTTCGTTTCCAGTTGTGAAAGATTTGATTATTGATAGAAGTTCATTTGATAGAATTTTACAAACGGGAGGATTTGTTTCAGTAAATACAGGAGGAATTCCTGATGCAAATGCAATTCCAATTTCTAAACAAATTTCTTCGCTTGCATTTGATGCTGCTGCTTGTATTGGTTGTGGTGCTTGTGTTGCAACTTGTAAAAATTCATCAGCAATGCTTTTTGTAAGTGCAAAAGTTTCTCATCTTGCACTTCTTCCACAAGGACAAGTTGAAAAAGAAACTCGTGTTTTGAATATGGTAGAACAAATGGAAAAAGAAGGATTTGGTGCATGTTCAAATACTTTGGCATGTGAAGCAAAGTGTCCAAAAAATATTTCCGTTTCACACATTGCAAGATTGAACAGAGAATTTTTATCTGCAAAATTATAAATTTATTTCATCAGTTTTTATTTATGAGACATAACTTTTTTGTTGTGTCTTTTTTATTTATATAAAAAAACTTCTTACTGTGAAAGTAGAAAAACATATAAACTTGTAATTTATAGAGTTTAATTTCTCGTTTCTATTTTTGTATATTTTAAAAATTTTTTTATGTCATTTATTCTTGATTACAAAGTTATTGAAGATAAACTTCTAAAGTTTATTAAAGAAAAAATTGCACAAAAAAAAATAAATAAAATAGTTATTGGGCTTTCAGGAGGAATTGATTCAACAGTTGTTGCATATCTTTGTTTAAAAGCAGTTGGAAGTAAAAATATTTTTGGAGTTTTACTTCCATATAAAACAAGTTCTCTTCAACATAAAAATGATGCAATTGAAGTTGCAGGGATTTTAGGAATCAATTACGATGTTATAGATATTACAAATATGGTTGATGTTTATACAGAAAAAATTTCTGATATTTCAAACACAAGAAAAGGCAATATAATGGCTCGTCAAAGGATGATTGTGTTGTTTGATATTTCGCATCGTGAAAACGGAATTGTAGTTGGAACAAGTAACAAAACAGAAATTTTATTAGGATATGGAACAATTTATGGAGATGTTGCATGTGGAATAAATCCAATTGGAAATTTATACAAAACACAAATTTGGGAATTGGGAAGTTATCTTCAAGTTCCAAAAAAAATTATTGAAAAAAAACCAACTGCTGATCTTTGGATTGGTCAAACTGATGAAGATGAACTTGGATTTTCATATTTAGAAGTTGATAAATTATTATATCATTTGATAGATGAAAAAAAAAGTGAAGATGAAATTTTACAACTTGGTTTTAAAAAAGAGTTTATTGAAAAAGTAAAAATTAGAATAGAAAAAAATAGATTCAAATCCCAACTTCCTGAAATTGCAAGTATATGATAAATGAAATTCTAACAGATAAAAAACTTGTTGATTTAAAAAACTTTATTAGAAATTATCCAAATGCAATTGTTGCGTTTTCAGGAGGAGTTGATTCTACATTTGTTTTGAAAAATACAATTGATGTTTTAGGAAATGAAAATGTGCTTGCAGTTATTGGTGATTCTCAATCTTTGCCAACATATGAAAAACAAAACGCAATCAAAATTGCAGAAGAACTTTCAAGTCAATATTTGATAATTGAGACAAATGAATTAGATGACAAAAATTATTTTTCAAATCCTGTAAATAGATGTTACTTTTGCAAATCGGAATTATTTACAAATCTTGTAAAAATAAAAAATGAAAAAAAGTTTTCTGTAATTTTTGATGGAACTAATTTTGATGACTTAAAAAAAATTCGTTATGGAAAAATTGCAGGAAATGAAAATCATATTGTTTCACCACTGGCAGAATGTAAATTAAGTAAAGAAGAAGTTAGATTTTTTTCCAAAAAAATGGATTTAAAAATTTGGAATAAACCATCTTCACCGTGTCTTTCTTCACGCATTCCATTTGGAGAAGAAGTTACAAAAGAAAAATTGCTTCAAATTGAGGAAGCAGAAAAATTTTTACAACAATTTGATTTAGGAAGTTTTAGAGTTCGTCATCACAACATAATTGCAAGAATTGAAGTTGAAAAGGAATTTTTTTCAAAACTTATTGAAGAAAATATTAGAGAAAAAATTGTACAGAAATTTAAGTCAATTGGTTTTGCTTATGTTACATTTGACTTAAATGGATTTGCATCAGGACATTTTCATATGATAAATAATGTACGAAATTGAACTCAAAAAAATTTTTTCTGATTTTAAAAAAGAAAAAATTACTGAATCTGATGTTATTAAAAAACTAAAATATCTTCCATTTGAAAATATTGGCGTTGCAAGTCTTGATAATCATAGAGTGTTTCGCAAAAAATTCCCAGAAATTGTATTTGGTGAAAAAAAATCTTCACAACAAATAAAACTTATTGCTGAAAAATTTTTTGAAAAAAAAGTTCCACTTATCATTACGCGAGTAAATAAAGAACACATAAAAACTTTAAAAAAGAAAAAAAACTTTATTTTTCACAAAACCGCAAACATAATTTCTTTTAATTGCAATACAAAAAATAAAAAAGGAAAAATTGTTGTTGTAACTGCGGGAACTGCTGATATTCCAGTTGCAGAAGAATCCTCTGTCACTTGCGAACTTCTTGGAAATAGAGTTGAAAGATTGTACGATGTTGGTGTTTCAGGAATTCATCGCTTACTTATGCAATTAAAAATTTTTGAAAATAGTAGATGTGTTATTTGTATTGCAGGAATGGAAGGTGCTTTGCCTTCTGTTGTTGCGGGAATTGTTTCTCAACCAGTAATTGCAGTTCCAACAAGTGTTGGTTATGGAGCATCATTTGGAGGAGTTACAGCATTGCTTGCAATGTTAAATTCTTGTTCAAATGGTATCTCTGTTGTAAATATAGATAATGGTTTTGGCGCGGCGTATCAAGCTCATTTAATCAATAATTTGGAGTTCAATGATTGATTTAATTATTTTTTATTTTCATACAATTGTTGCCGTTTATGCTTTTACTAAATCTTG
>SXSO01000125.1 GCA_005792205.1 Bacteroidota bacterium
CCGTTTCGGGACAAAAAACCACTTTTTACTATACAAAAAGTCATTTACATGACATGTAAAGTCGTTTACATGGCATGTAAAGTCATTTACGGATAATAAAACTTAGTAAACAGGAAAAAATTTCCTCTTTTAGACAATAAAACGGAAAATTTTTCCGTTCCAAACTATTCTCCAAAACAACGATTTTAGACAAAAAATATTTCTAAAAAACAAAAATGGGACACAAAAAAAAATGTGTCCCAATAGTTTTATTTACAACAACAAAAACTTATTTTATCAAAATCATTTTCTTCATTTCGGAAAAATTATTTGTTGTCAATTTGTAAAAATAAATTCCACTGTTCAAATTATTTGCGTCAAATTCAATTTCATAAAATCCAACATTTTTATTTTCATTCACAAGTGTTTTTATTTCTCGTCCCAAAACATCGTAAATTTTTAAACTCACAAAACCACTTTTTGCAATTTCATATTTTATTTTTGTTTTCGGATTAAATGGATTTGGAAAATTTTGTTTCAAAGAAAATTTATTTGGAAAATTATTTTCAAAAACTTCACTTGTTGAATCAGGAAGAAAATCAATTCGTATGTTATCCAAATACCAACCTTTTTGATTTATCAACGCATCACTTCCAAATTTCCAAATTATTTTTATGTTGTGATTTTCATATTCACTCAAATTAAATTTTTCCTCTTTCCAAACATAAGAGTTTCCCGAAAATCCCGGAGAATTAATTGCAACAATATTTGCAAATGGATATCCGTTTTGTGGAATTAAAATTTCTTCTTGTAAATTATCAATAATTACACTCACATTTCCACCATCATTTGCTGGTTCAATTTTGTAAAAATGTTTGAAAGTTAAAATTGGATTTTTTTTATTTGATAAAGAAATATTTTGAGTTTCAAGTATTGAAATCAAATTGTTAGAATAATTTCCCAAAATATTTGTTCCCCAAACTTTCAATCCACTTGGTTGCGGAGGAATGTTTAAGGGGTTTCCAAATTGCCAATCATTTGTTGGAAAAAAATTTCCACTATCACTTTCTTCGGTGTGAAGTAAAAAAATAGATTTGAAAATCTGATATGAAAATAAATTTGTGTTAGCAATATTTTTTCTCAACGAATTATCACGAGCAAAAATTTGCAACGAAATTGAATCGCCAAATTGAAAATTATTTTCCAAAAAAAATCTAAAAACATTTTGTGAAATTTCTGTCATTGTATCCACAAATTGAAATTCGTTGTGAGACCATTTAATCCACGCAATATCAATATTATGTTCATCTAAAATTGTAGATTTTATTTCAAGTGGAAAATCATTTTCTGAAATAGAAATTGGTTGTGTGAAAATAATTGTTGGAGCAACTGTATCGGGAAGAATAGAAAATTCAAAATTTGTATTTTCATTTTGTGGAAGTCGCGAAGTTACACTATCGAACGAAATGAATTTGAAAAAATATTTTACGTTAGAATTATATTGTTGAGTTGGAATATGAGTTTCAAAAAGTGAAGTGTCGTTTTGAGTTCCAAGAAAATTCATTTCAAGTTGTTGAAATTCCCCATTGTTTATTGAGTAAAATAAGTTTTGAGAAAAAATAGTTGCAGAAGATTTTGTCTTTGCAATTATTTTATATGAGTTGATTGTGTCATCTGTTGTAATAATTGGAGTGTGAAATATAGAAACAAATTTTTCTTGAAGTTTTCCAAAGTGAGTAATTCCAGCAACATTACTTTTACAAATTTCATAAACATATTTCATATCAACATGAGAAAGTGAATCAGTAATTTGATGATAATGTGGTGTTGTGATTGATTCATAAAATCCGGTAATAACAAATCCCGCATTTTCAAAAGGAATGTAATCACTTCCAAAAGCATTTGTAATTATAGTTTGAAGTGATGAATAGGTTTCAGTAATTGCAGCAAGTGTATCTGTAAAACGTGCCGAAAGAAAATTATTTGAAGATGGATTGTTGTCATTATCTTTTTCAACTTTTATAATGTTTGTTGGATTTTCTTTTATTCCACCGACTTCATCAATGTTAATCACAAGTTTAAGTTTTTGTTGTTGCGGAAGAACAATTTGTTGAACATAATTTTGACTTCCAACAAGACCACTTTCTTCACAACTGAAAAAAATAAATTGAACGGTGTATTTTAAATTTTTATTTGCAAAAATTCTTGCAGATTCAAGTACAATTGCAGTTCCCGTTCCATTATCGTTAATTCCAGGACCATCAACAGTATCGTAATGTCCGCAGAGAATAATTATTGAATCTGGAAATTCAGTTCCAATTTTTGTTGCAACAATGTTTTGAAATTGAAATCCACTTGAATTAAAATTGTGTTGTAAAATATCAGAATATCCAAATGATTCAAGTCGAGAAATGAGCCAATTTCTTGTCTTTGCAAGCGAATCACGTCCAGAACTATTTCCCGCAAATTTTGTTTTGAATGATTGAAGTTTAGAAAGTGTGGAATAAATTTTTGCTGAATCGACTTCGTCTACTATGTTTTGAATTTGGAATTTTTTTTCAATTTTTTTTACACTGTGAAAAATTCCACTTTGAAAAGATTTTATATTTCCTCGTTTAGTTTGCGAAAAATTTTGTGAAAAAATAGTTACAAAACAAATTAGAAATAAAACTATTTTTGTCATAAAACTTAATTTGTATTTGCCTTCAAAAAAAACTTTGGAATTTTAACACGAAATAATTCTCCATTATTTTTTTGAAATAGATAATTTCCTTCCATAGTACCTTCAAATGTTTCAATCACGGAAAAACTATTGTATGAAAAACTTTCATTCGGTGAAATAATTGGTTGTTGTCCTATGACACCGTTTCCTTTCACGGTTTTTACTTTTCTATTTGAATCCACAATTTTCCATTCTCTTTGCAAAAGTTGAATGTCTTCATTCAATTTATTTTCAATTTTTATAAAATAGATAAAGATAAATTGTTTGGTCAAAATGTTTGATTCTTTTTCAACAAATAAAGACCGAACCGAAATTTTTACATTTGAAGTTGTAGAAGTATAAACTATCATAAAAAAATGTGTATAAAGTTATGCAATTTTCTTCAAGTGATTTGTATTAAAACATTTTTTATATTTTGAAAATTTTATGAAATTTTTTATTGCAATAGTTTTTATTTTCACACAGTTAAGTTGTAGTTTCAATAGAATTGTATCGTATTCAATTTCAGGATTTATTGACGAAACTTTTGTTGCAGTCAATGAAGAAAGCAATTTAGAAATTGCAAAAACAAGCATAGAATCAAATCTAAAACTGTTAGATGGACTTTTACGAATTGAACCAAACGATGAGCATTATTTATTGCTCGCATCGCAAGGATATTTTGGATATTCATTTAGTTTTGTGGAAGATGAAAATATTGAAAAAGCAAAATTACTTTATCTTCGCTCAAAAAATTTTGCTGAAACAATTTTGAAAAAAAAATTTAATCTTACAAAAAAAATAAGCGAACATTCTCTTGATGAAATTGAACAAATTTTAAATAATGCAACTGAAAAAAATGTTCCTGAAATTTTTTGGTTTGCAATTTCTTACGGAAGTTATTTGAATTTAGATATAACAAATCCTGATGTAATTGCAGATATTCCAAAAGTTGAAAAGATGATGATGTTTGTAATTACCAAAAATGAAAATTATTATTATGGTTCAGCAAATTTTTTTATGGGAACATTGTATTCAATTCGTCCAAAGATGTTTGGTGGTGATTTAGAAAAATCAAAAACATATTTTGAAAAAGCACTTAAAATAAATAACAGAAATTTTTTATTTACTCAATTATATTTTGCAAAATTTTATGCAGTTAATAGTTTAGATAATGTGCTTTTTGAAAATTTAATTTCAGAAATTGAAAACTTTGATTTAGAAAAATTTCCTGAACAAAAATTTGCAAACTCAATTGCAAAGGAAAAAGCAAAAATTTTAAAAGAAAGAATTACAGATTTATTTTAAATTTTTTAAAAAAAAATGAAAAAATTATTTTTACTTCTATTGTTTTATCCAATTTATTCAATAACCTTATTTTCACAAGAGCATATAGTTAAGTTTGCAACAGTTGCTCCAGAAGGAAGCACTTGGGCAAATGTTATGAAAGAATATGATGCTGCAATTAGAAAGGAAAGTAATGGACGACTTGGTTTCAAGATTTATTTTGGTGGAATTCAAGGAGACGAAAAAGATGTTTTGCGAAAAATAAAACTTGGGCAATTACATAGTTGTGGAATTACAGGAGTTGGAATAAATGAAATTGCAAAAAAAGTTAGAATTCTTGATTCGCCATTTCTTTTCAATTCGTATGAAGAGACAGATGCAGTCATAAATAAATTTTCCAATGATTTTAGAAAAAATTTTGAAGATGAAAATTTTATTCTATTGGGTTTTGCGGAAGTGGGATTTGTCTATACATTTTCAAATTCTGAAATAAAAAATATTTCTGATTTACAAAAGTTGAAAATGTGGATGTGGGAAGGTGATCCAATTGCACAATCTATGTTTCAAGAATTTAAAGTTTCTCCAATTTCACTTTCAATTACAGAAGTATTAACTTCACTTCAAACAAATTTGATAAATGCAATTTATTCTCCTCCTCTTGCAGCACTTGCGTTACAATGGTTTACAAAAGTTAAATATATGTTAAATATTCCACTAGCAAATTCGCAAGGAGCAATTGTAATATCAAAAAATAAATTTGAAAAACTTCCAAGTGATTTGCAAGAAATTTTGCTTCGCAATGGAAAAACTTATATGGAAAAACTTACAAAATTAAGTCGTGAAGATAATAAGAAATCTATTGAGACATTAAAAAAAAATGGAATAAAAATAACTGAAATTACAGATAAAAAATTACTTTCTGATTTTATTGAAATTGGAAAAAGAACACGAAGAAAACTTGTTGGAAAACTTTACGATGAAAAATTTCTAAATGAAGTTGAAAATGAAGTTACTAAAATAAGAAGTGGAAAAAAATAATTTGTGAAAGTTTTAAATTCAATTGAAAATTTTTTGTTGAAAATTGAAAGTGTGACAATTGTGATTTTACTTTCAGTGATGATATTGTTTTCATTTACGCAAATTATTTTGAGAAATTTTTTTTCAATTGGTTTTGTAGAAGGTGATTCTTTATTGCGACACTTTGTTTTGTGGATTGGATTTATTGGAGCATCAATTGCAACACACAATGAAAAACATATCAATATAGATATATTTTCTCGCATACTTCCAAATGCTATAAAAAAAAAATTACACATTTTTATCAATGGATTTGCGTTTATTGTTTGCTTGATTTTAACTAATTCTAGTTTGAACTTTCTAAAAATGGAAAGAGAAAGTTCCCAAATATTTTTTGAGAACTTACAAATTCCACTTTGGTATTTGCAAATAATTCTTCCAGTTGGATTTGCATTGATTTCATTTCGTTTTTTTATCAAGTTGATAAAATCGACTTTAATATTATTTGAAAAAGAAAAATAATGTCATTGATTATTTTTGGAATAATTTTATTTGCTTTTTTAGGAGTTCCTCTTTTTTCAATAATTGCAGCAACTTCAATGGTTTTATTTAATTCAGAAAGTATTGATGTTTCTGTTGTAATTGTTGAATTTTATCGTCTTTCAAACGCATCAGTTTTAATTGCAATTCCACTTTTTACTTTTTCTGGATTTTTGCTTGCTGAAAGTAAAACTCCAGAACGTCTTGTAAATTTTTCTCGTTCTCTTTTTGGATATTTTCCCGGTGGATTTGCAATCGTAACACTTATATCTTGTGCAATATTTACAGCACTTACGGGAGCATCAGGAGTTACAATTGTGGCAATTGGTGGTCTTTTGTTTCCAATTCTTTTGAAAGAAAATTATTCAGAAAAATTTTCACTTGGACTTATTACAACATCAGGAAGTTTGGGACTTTTATTTCCTCCAAGTTTGCCAATAATTCTTTATGGACTTATTGCAAATATTTCAATCGATAAACTTTTTATTGCAGGAATTTTTCCAGGAATTATTTTGATAATTGCTTTATCCATTTATTCAATTTTCTACGCAAGAAAAAATAAAATTGAAACATATAAGTTTGAAATAAAAAAAGTTTTTCAATCACTCAATGAAATCAAATGGGAAATTCCACTTCCATTTTTGGTTTTGGGAGGAATATACGGTGGATATTTTACTGCAATTGAAGCATCATCATTTACTGCCGTTTATGTAATTATTGTAGAAATTTTTATTTATAGAGATTTACAAATTTCTCAACTTCCAAAAATTATGAGAGAAAGTATGATGCTTGTTGGAGTATTGATTATTATTCTTGGAAGTTCAATGGGATTGACAAATTATTTAATTGATACAGAAGTTCCGACTAAACTTTTTGAAATTATAAAAACTTTTATTTCAAATAAATTTTTGTTTCTCATGTTACTAAATTTATTTTTGATAGTCGTTGGAATGATGATGGATATTTTTTCTGCAATAATTGTTGTTGTCCCGTTGATTATTCCAATTGCAAAATTTTATGGAATTGATCCAATTCATTTAGGAATAGTTTTTTTAACAAATTTAGAAATTGGATATTTGACGCCTCCTGTTGGATTAAATCTTTTTATTTCAAGTTTTAGATTTGAAAAAAATATTGGAACTGTTGTAAAATCGGTTTTGCCGTTTATATTGATTTTACTCATTGCTCTTTTGATAATTACATATATACCAGAATTTAGTTTATTTTTTGTTGAATAGTAATTCTAAAAATGTTCTGTGAAAACAAGATTAAAATATATTGTGAAATAAAAATTGCAATGGAATATTTTGATAAAAAATAAAATTGGTATAGAATTTATTTCTCAAGATTTTTATTTGAATTAAACGAAAGCGATTTTTATTTGTCTAATTTGTCTGTAAGTAAGAATATCTCAAAAAACTATTATATAATAAATGAATTTAAATATTGCAATTACGGGGTTAAATGCAACGGATAATCCTGCTCCAGGAATTCCAGTTGCGCGGTGTTTGAGAGAGGCAAATTGGAAAGGAAAAATAATTGGACTTGCATATGATGCTTTTGACACAGGAATTTATGACAAAGAAATTTTAGATGAGGTATATTTAATTCCATATCCAAACGAAGGAGAAATTGCGATTTTAGATAGATTGAAACAAATTTCTCACAAAACAAAAATTGATATTTTTATTCCCACACTTGATTCAGAATTATTCAATGCAAATCGTATTGCAAATGAACTAAAAAATTTTGGTATTCATACATTTCTTCCATCAGAAGAGCAAATAAAAATGCGAAGTAAATCTTTGCTTTCAGAATTTTGTATGAAACACAATATTCCAGTTCCAAAAACACAAATTGTAAATGATATTCGTCAATTACAAAATGCAGTTGCGCAACTTAAATTGCCAATTGTTGTGAAAGGAGTTTTTTATGAAGCATATGTTTGTCATTCACTTGAAGAAGCAATAATTTATTTTGGAAAGATAAATATAAAATGGGGGCTTCCAATAATTGTACAAGAATTTTTAAATGGAGAAGAATATGATGTTGCATGTGTTGGAGATGGTTTCGGAAATTTGGTTGGAAAAGTTCCGATGAGAAAACTTCGTTTGACAGATAAAGGAAAAGCTTGGGCGGGAATTACAATTTATGATAAAGTATTAGACCAAATTTCCGAACATATAATTTCAGCATTGAAGTGGAGAGGACCGTGTGAATTAGAATTTTTGAAAGAACAAAAGAGTGGAAAATATGTTCTCATTGAAATAAATCCAAGATTTCCTTCGTGGATTTATCTTTCTGCGGGTGTTAATGTGAATTTACCATTTGCGAATGTAAAACTTGCAGTTGGAGAAAAGATAAAAAAAATGTCTTCCGCAAAAGCAGGATTTACATTTGTGCGACATGCAATTGATTTAGTTTGCCCAATGAATTATATAGAAAGTTTAACAATAAAAGGTGAATTAATATTTAAAAAATAATTTATGCAAAAACAAAATTACGAGAAACCAACAATTGTGCGTCATACAGTTGGACTTGCAAATAAATTTGGAAGATCGCCAAGTGCAATTCCATTCACTCAAGTAGAGGGTATCGCGATAAAACCTTTATTAGAAAAATTTGGATCTCCATTATATATTGTTTCAGAACGAACATTAAGAAAAAAATATAAAGAATTATATCGTTCGTTTTCATTGCGATATCCAAAAGTTCAAATTTCATATTCGTATAAGACAAATTATCTTTCTGCAATTTGCGCAACATTAAATAAAGAAGGTGCTTTTGCAGAAGTTGTTTCTGGATTTGAATATAAAATTGCTAAGTCGTTAAATATTCCCGGAAATAAAATAATTTTCAACGGTCCTCACAAAACAAAAGAAGAGTTATTAATTGCTGTTTCAGAAAACGCAATCATAAATATTGATTCGTATGATGAAATATATTTACTTGAAGAAATTGCAAAACAGTTGAATAAAAAAATTTCCGTTGGAATAAGATTGAATTTTGAAATTGGAACTCAACATTGGGATAGATTTGGATTTAACTTTGAAAGTGGTCAAGCATTTGAAGTGGCAAAAAGAATTGTTGTTGGAAATCAATTGTTATTAAAAGGAATACATTGTCATGCGGGAACTTATATTGATACTGTTGAAACATATAAACTTCTTGCAGAAAAATTTGTTTATTTCTATCAAATAATAAAAGATGCATTAGATGTCAAACTTGAATATTGGGATATTGGAGGTGGATTTGCGTCAATAAATACACTACATTCTGCGTGGCTTCCGGGAAATCAAACTTGTCCAACATTCGATCAATATGCAGAAGCAATTTGTCCAATTCTAATGAATGGACCATTTAAACCAGATGAAACACCAATATTATTTATGGAACATGGACGTGCAATTGTAGATGAAGCAATGCATTTAGTTTCAACTGTTGTTTCGCAAAAAAGATTTGCTAATGGAGGAAAATCATATAATATAGATGCAGGAGTGAATCTTCTTTTTTCATCATATTGGTATAAATATGAAATACAACCAATTCAAGATAATGGCGCAACAATTGAAGATGTAACTATATATGGACCACTTTGTATGCAAATTGATTGCGTAAAATCTTTTACATCGCTTCCACCTTTGCGAAGAGGTGATGCTGTTATTATTAAAAACGTTGGAGCATATAATCTTTCACAGAGCATGCAATTTATTCAACTTCGTCCTTCTATTGTTATGATTTCAGAAAATGGAGTTCATCTTATAAGAGAAAAAGAAAATTTTGAATACGTAAAACAGTTAGATAAAATTCCTGAACATTTGAAATAATTTATTTGAAAGAATTTTTTAACACAATAATAAAATCATATTCTGCATTAGTTTTTTCTAACAAAACTATAAGTGGAGTTTTTGTTTTTCTTTCCTCAATTGTAAATCCGTTTGTTGGACTGTTTGGACTTTTGGGAAATGTATTTGTAAATTTTTTTGCAAAAGTTTTAAATGTAGATAAAAACTATTTGAGTTCGGGAATTTTTGGTGTTAATGGAATTTTAGTTGGACTTGGAATTGCATTTTATATTCCAAATTTTTTTGACGCAATTTTTCTTTTGGTTTTATTTTCGCTGTTATCAACATTCGTAATTATTTTTCTTTTGAATTTTTTTTCAAAAAGAAATTTGGTTGTGATGAGTTTGCCGTTCGTATTTGTATTTTGGATTTTTATTTTAATACAAAAAAATTTTTATCCAACAAATTTTCAAATTACAAATTTTGAGTTTGTAAATTTATTTCAATTTCCTGATCCAATAAAAATTTATTTTACTTCACTTGGAAGTTTTGTCTTTTCCAAATACATACTTTCTGGAATTTTAATTTCAATTGCGGTTTTATTTTCAAGTAGAATTTCATTTTTAATTTTAATTGGAAGTGGAATTGTAAATTCTATTTTACTCGAGTTTTTATTTCCACATTTTATTTCAAAAGAGTTAATTATACTCAATGCTGTTTTAACTTCTATTGCGTTGAGTTTTTTTATTGCTCCAAATTTGAATGGAATTATATTTGCGTTTTTAGGAAATATAGTTTCTCTTATTTTTTCTCTTGTATTTATTTTTCTTCTCAATAAATTTGAACTTCCACTTTTAGTTTTTTCATTTAATTTTTCTGTTTTATTTTTGCTTTATTCAATACAAAGCAAAATTATTTATCTTCAAAAATTGAAAATTATTTTAATTCCATTTTCCATTTTAGCAAATGCGGAAAATCATTTATTGTGGTACAAAAAAAATTTTGGAAACAAAAAAAAAGTGGAATATTTTCTTCCATTTTTTGGAACTTGGTTTGTGTTACAAGGAGAATTTGGAAAATTCACACACAAAGGAACTCAATCATACGCGTATGATTTCGTGGTTTTAGATAATGATGGAAAACAATTTTCACATTTGGGAATTAAACTTGAAGATTATTATTGTTTCAATTTGCCGGTGCTTTGTCCTGCGGATGGAAAAATTATTTCAATAAAAAATGATGTTGAAGATAATTTTCCTGGAGTTGTAAATGAAAAAGATAATTGGGGAAATTTTATTATCATTGAAAACAAAGAAGGTGAATACACAGAAATTTCTC
>SXSO01000126.1 GCA_005792205.1 Bacteroidota bacterium
ATTGCAAATTTGTGATGATAAAAAAAAGTAAAAATGAAAAAATATACTGTAAAAATAGTTGAACCAAATTTGGTGTTTGATGATTTGGTTAAATATATTTCAATAAATGGAGTGCAACGTTCTATCAGACCTACTTTCAAAACGGACGACTTTGTTCTCTATAATGGCGACATTTTAGAAGTAATGATTAGTTTCCCCGACAATTATGTAGATATGATTTTTGCTGACCCGCCTTATAATTTATCAAATGGCGGAGTTACTTGCCACGCTGGCAGAATGGTGAGCGTGAATAAAGGCAAATGGGATAAGAGCAAAGGATTTGAGGAGGACTTAAAGTTTCACGAAATCTGGATTTCGGAATGCAAAAGGGTATTAAAACCCGAAGGAACTATATGGATTAGCGGAACACATCACAGCATTTATCAGTGTGGTTTCATTTTGCAAAAATTAAATTTTCATATTCTCAATGACATTGACTGGTTCAAACCCAATGCAGCACCGAATTTGGCTTGCACTACTTTTGCACACAGTCATGAAACATTACTTTGGGCAAGAAAAGACAAAAAAGCACGGAACATTTTCAATTGGAGCAATGAAGAACGGAAAATTTCCAGAGGATAAAATGAAAGCTGTTGACAAACAAATGCGTTCCGTTTGGTCAATACCTACACCACCAGCCAACGAAAAAGAATTTGGAAAACACCCTACTCAAAAACCACTTGCACTTCTAAAAAGAGTTGTTCTCGCTTCTACAAAAGAGAATGATATTATTCTTGACCCTTTCAATGGTGGAGGGACAACGGGAATTGCAACAAAAATTATTGGGAAGAGAAAATATATTGGGATTGATGTCAGCGAGGATTATATTAATCTTTCCATCAAGCGATACAACAAAATTAATCAAGAGTATACCATATTGAATAATTAATTATGAACAACGATTCTTGGAAAGCAATTTTTGACAAATACAAAATTAACAAGCATAATTTCAGTAAAGAGCCGTTTCTCATTTCTGCTGAACAAATAAAACAGGAATATAAACTTAGTTATTTTCTAAAACAAAAAAAATGTGAAATGTTATCAAAATCTTTTAGTAAAACTCAATGGATGAACTAAGTCAAAAAATAAAAAGTGCTTTACAAATTTCAAGACCATATCTTCAAAAAGATGGTGGAGATGTTGAGTATATAGATTTTGAAAACACAACAGGAGTTTTAAAAATAAAATTTCTTGGAACTTGTGCAATTTGTCCAATAAGCAGAATGACTTTAAGAGCAGCTGTTGAAAGAATTGTAATGTCAAAAGTAAGTGCTGTAAAACGTATTGAACAGATAATTTAAAAAATGAAACTTCATAAAAAAATATTTTTAGGTTTAATAGTTGGAACTTCACTTGGACTTTTTTGTAATTTGATTTTTCCCGAAAATAAAAATATAGTTTGGATTGCAAGTAATATAGCAAATCCGTTGGGGCAAATTTTTTTACGAATTGTTTTTATGGCTGTGATTCCGCTTGTGATTTCTGCACTTGTAATTGGAGTTGCAGAAATTGGAGATGTAAAAAAAATTGGAAAGATTGGTGTGAAAACTCTTTTATTCACACTTTTATTTTCATCAATTGCAGTTTTTATTGGAGTTGGAATTGTAAATTATTTTAAACCAGGAATTGGATTAGAAGAAGGAACAAAAATCAAAATGATGGAAATGCTTCAAAGTAGTGGAGCAAAATTAAATCTTGAAAGAGCAAATCAGTCAAAACCATTTGTCCAAATTGTATTGGATTTGATTCCAAAAAATCCCATTGCTGAAATGTTAAATGCATTTGATGGAGGACTTATTGCACTTATGGTGTTTTCCATTTTTATTGGCATTGCGATGTCATCAGTTGGAGAAGAAAAAAGCGAAGCATTGAAAAAGTTTTTTGATTCACTTTTTTCTGTAATGTTAAAAATTATTGAATTTGCAATGAAACTTGCTCCACTTGGAGTTTTGGGATTGATGTTTTCTGTTACATCTACAATTGGGTTTGATGCAATTAAACTGCTTGGAAAATATGTTATTATTGTATTGATTGCTTTGTCAATTCACCAATTTGTAACTTATGCAATTGCAGTAAAAATTTTTGCAAAAAAAAGTCCACTAACTTTTTTTAGAGATATAAAAGAAGTAATGATAACAGCATTTTCAACGAGTTCAAGCAATATCACTCTTCCTCTTGCAATGCAAGTTGCTGAAAATAATTTAAAACTTCCACGAAAAATTTCCAATTTTGTTTTGACAATTGGAGCAACTGCAAATCAAAATGGAACTGCTCTTTATGAAGGAATTACGGTTTTGTTTCTTGCTCAATTTTTTGGAGTTGAGTTGAATTTAACTCAACAAATTACAGTTGTTGTGATGTCAATACTTGCAGGAGTTGGAACTGCAGGAGTTCCAGGAGGTTCTCTTCCATTGATTGTAATTGTGTTGCAATCAATTGGAGTTCCGGGAGAAGGAATTGGAATTATTTTAGGAGTTGATAGAATTTTAGATATGAGTAGAACTGTTTTAAATGTTACAGGAGATTTGACGATTGCAACTTGTGTTGCAAAAGATGAAATATAGTTTTTACATTTAGAAAACTTTTATATATTTGGCTCGCCGTTAGCGGTGTTTAATAAGTAAACTGAGAAAAACGCTAATAACTTGAACTGGATAATACCAGCGGAAGGAAACGGTTAGTTGATTGTTTATGCCGTTTCACACTTTGAAACGGCATTTTTAATTTTTAACAACAAAACTAATAATGATATGCGAATTGTGATTTTAAATTTTTGTTTTTTTATATTTCTTTTTTCCAAAACGTTTTCCCAAATTGAAAAAACAAACGATACAACTTTTCAAATGAGAGAAGTTGTGATTACATCTACAAAAGCAGTGGAGAGAAAAACTCCGGCAACTTTTTCTAATATTGAAAAAAAGGATTTACAAAAAATGTATTCTATTCAAGATATTCCTGAAATTTTATCTTCTCTTCCTTCAATAACAACTTATTCAGAAGGAGGAAATGGAATTGGTTACAACTATATTTCGCTTCGTGGTTTTGACCAAAGAAGAATTTCAGTTATGATAAATGGTGTTCCACAAAATGATCCTGAAGATCACAATGTATATTGGATTGATTTTCCAGATTTACTTTCATCTACTGAATTTATTCAAGTTCAAAGAGGTGCTGGAAGTTCATTTTATGGACCTCCGGCAATTGGTGGTTCTGTAAATTTAATTGCAAATCCATTTACTACAAATCCAGAAATAAAAACTGAAACTATGTTTGGTTTTCAAAAATTTTGGAACCAAACTAAACTTAACACGAAAAAATTTTCATTTTCGATAAATTCTGGTTTAGTTCAAAACAAATATCAGTTTTTTGGAAAACTTGGAAAAATAACAAGCAATGGTTACAGAGAAAATTCTTGGGTAAATTTGAATTCATTTTTTCTTGGAGCAGTTCGTTATGAAGAAAATTTTTCAACTCGTGTTCATATTTTTGGAGGACCAATTGAAGATGGACTTTCCTATTATGGTTTGCCAAAACAATACAACAGTGATTTAAATTTGCGTCGTACAAATTTTCAACGAAAGCAAGAGATAGAAAATTTTTCACAACCACATTTTGAAATTTTAAATGATTGGAAGTTTAACGATAATATTTCTTTTTACAACACAATGTTTTATTATACAGGAGATGGTTTTTTTGATTATGACGGAAGTTGGACTGATACTTCAATGTTAAGAATTGGTGTGAATTATGGAATTCCAACGGAAGAAAACCCAACAAATACACTTATTCGTGCATTTGTTGGAAATAAACAATTTGGAATTCTTCCACGAGTTGAATTTACAAGTGAAAATTTAAAATTAAAATCAATTTTTGGAATTGAATTTAGAAAACACAGATCAATTCATTGGGGAAAAATTCAATATGCAGAAAATCTTCCACAAAATTTTGATATAGATTATCATTTTTATGAATACAATGGAAGCAAAAATATTTTTTCAATTTATTCTCACAATGTTTTTGAACTTGATGATAAAACAAGTTTGATGGGAGATTTACAAATTGTAAGAAACGAATATGAAATTTCAAATGAAAAATTTTTGAACAACAATTTTACAATTTCATATTTGTTTTTCAATCCAAAATTTGGAGTGAATTATAATTTGGATGAAAATTCAAATTTATATTTTTCAACTACATTTACAAGTCGTGAACCGCGTCTACAAAATTTATATTCAGCAAGTGAATCGTTTTATGGAGAAAAGCCAAATTTTTATTTTGATACACTCAAACAAAAATATGATTTTAAAAAACCAAACGCAAAAGAAGAAAAACTTTTTGATTTTGAATGGGGATATAATTTCAAAGATGAAAAAAAACAAATTGGGGTAAATTTTTATTTGATGGAATTTTTTGATGAACTTGTAAAAAAAGGTAAGTTGGATATTTTTGGACAACCTGTTACAGGAAATGCAAAAAAATCTCGTCATTTTGGAATTGAAGTTCAAGGAAAAGTAAATATAATTGAACATATTGATTTTATTGGTAATTTTTCATCTTCAAAAAATATATTTATTGACCATAAAATTTACAACAAGGAAAGTGATGTAGTTCAAGAAATTATTTTGGATAAAAATCCAATTGCAGGATTTCCAAATTTACTTGGAAATCTTAAAGTTTCATATTCTGATGAAAATATAAATGTTTCACTTGCTTCAAAATATGTTGGAAGCTTTTATACGGATAATTTCAAAAATGAGGAAAACAAAAATGATGCATTTAATGTTTTTGATTTAGAATTGTTATATTTCGTACCAAAAATTTTGAATTCTAATTTTCTCATTCGTTTAGATATTAAAAATTTATTTAACAAACTTTACACATCTTATGGTGAAGAAGATAAGTTTTTTCCTGCTGCTGAGAGAAACTATTTAATTGGTATTACTTCAACTTTTTAAATTATGAAAACAGCAATCATTATTGCAAATGGAGAACCTGTTGAAACATCAGTTGTTTTAAAAAATTTATCATTGGGACAATTTATTGTTTGTGCAGATGGTGGAGCCAATTTTGCACGAAAAATAAATATAAAACCAAATGTAATTTTAGGTGATTTTGATTCTATAACTGAAGAAACTCAACAATATTTTTCAGATGTTCAGAAAATACATATGCAAAACCAGGAAACAACTGATTTAGAAAAAGCAATTATTTATTGTATTGAAAAAAAAATTAAGAAAGCAATTTTAATATCTGTTTTTGGAAATAGAATTGACCATGTAGTTGGAGCGTTAGGATGTATGAAGAAATATTCTCAAGAGATAAATTTAAAAATTGTTGATTCATATAGTGAGATTATAATCATAGATAGACATACAAAAATTAGAACATTCAAAGGTGAAAAAATTTCTTTAATTCCTCTTGAAAGATGTGAAGGAGTTACAACTGCAAATCTTAAGTATGAATTAAATAATGAGAGTTTGCAAATAGGAGTTCGCGAGGGAATTAGCAATGAATCACTTGGAAATGCTGCACTTATTGATATAAAAAAAGGAGCATTACTTCTATATCGTTTCAGAAATACAGTATAATTTGTGAATCTTGATGAAATTATTTCTATATGGAATAGTATAAATAAAATTGAATTATTTGCAGCAATTTTTGGAATAATTTCAATTTATTTTGTGATAAAAGAAAAAGTTATTGCATTTCCAATTGGAATTATTTCAGTTGCCATTTATGTTTATATTTTTTTTGATGTGAAACTTTATGCAGATATGTTTTTGCAAATCATGTTTATCATTTTTCAATTTTATAGTTGGTATAAGTGGTTATATGGAGGAGAAAATAAAAGCAAAGAAAAAATTTCTAAATGTTCTCAAAAAACTAATTTGGTTTTAATTGCATCTACAATTCTTACAACATTTATTTTTAATTTCATTTTGCAAAAATATACTGATGCTTCAATTCCACTTGTGGATTCTTTGCAAACAAGTATGAGTTTATCTGCTCAATATATGACAGCAAAAAAATACATTGAAAATTGGTTTTGGTGGTGTGTTATAAATATAATTTCAATTGGAATGTATGTTTACAAAGAATTGTATTTTACATCAGTTTTATTTTTTGTGTATCTCATTCTTGCTATTTTAGGATATGTAAGTTGGAAGAAAAAATATGTTGTTCCAAATTTTTAAAAATTTATTTTCAAAAAAAATGATAAAAAATTATTCTGTAGAAGAAGTTTCACAAGTTCAAAATAATACGAATATAATTTTACTTGATGTTAGAACAATTCAAGAGAGAAATGAATTTCATATTGAAAATTCTCTTCATATTCCTTTGAACGAATTGGAACTTCGCATTTTAGAACTTGAAAAACACAAAGAGAAAGAAATAATTTGTTATTGTAGAAGTGGAAGTAGAAGTTTGGTTGCTGCATCAATTTTATCTATGAAAAAATTTGTTTCTGCAAATATGAAAGGTGGAATTGTTGAATGGTATTCCAAATTTGGAAATAAATAGATTTTTCTCTTCTGAAAATTTTCGTAACTTTGCCAAGATTTTTTCCCGTTTTGAGAATATCAAAACGGGCTTATTTCAATTATTTATATTTAACGTATAATAGAAAATGAAACGTACATTTCAACCAAGTAAAAAACACAGAAAAAACGTTCATGGTTTTCGTGAAAGAATGAAAACAAAAAATGGTCGTGCTGTGCTTTCAAGAAGAAGAGCAAAAGGTCGTCACAAACTCACTGTAAGCGACGAAAGATAACTTTTTACAATCAGATAGGAATACACTTTCACGTAGTGAAATTCTTCGTGGATATAAAATTTTTTCAAACGTTTTTAAAGTTGGAAAAGTTTTATCTCAATCACATATAAAAGTAACATTTTGTAATAAAGAGGCAATTGCAAGACGTAGTTTATCAAATGAACTTCCTGTTCTTGTTGGGTTTTCTGTGTATTGTAATACACGAAGATCTGTTGAACGTAATAGATTGAAACGACTTTTACGTGAAAGTTATAGACAAAATAAACACCAACTATTGAAAACGTGTATAGAAAAAAACTTTTCTTGGGTTTTGATTTTTACTTTTAAAAATTTGCATAATATTTCTGCAAAAAAAATTTCGTATAAAATAGTTGAAAAAGAAGTTATCACTTTGATAGATGAAATAAAAAATTACATTGAAAAAAAATCTTGAAAAAATAAATTTCATTTTAAATGTTTTTGTAAGATTTGGAATTAAATTATATCAAATTTTTATCTCTCCACTTTTTGGACAAAATAAATGTAGATTTTATCCATCGTGTTCTAGCTATGCAATTGAAGCACTTACGAAACATAATTTTTTTAACGCAATAATTTTGACAATCAAAAGAATTGGTAAATGTCATCCATTTCACAATGGTGGTTTTGATCCAGTTCCAGAAAAAAACAAAAACCGTGAACAGTAACAAACAATCAACAATAGGATTTATTCTTATCACAATTATTTTAATGGTTTGGATGTATATGAATTCTCCAACACCAACAACACAAGTCCAAAATTCAAAAAAAATAATTGAAACTGATTCAAGTAGTATCGCAGAAAAAAAACAAATAATTGAAATAAAAGATTCTAATTCTACTCAAAATTCTTTATTGGAAGAAAATAAATTTGGGAAAATATTTTCTCCGTTTGCAAAAGGAAATGAAAAAATATTTCGCATAGAAACAAAACATTATATTGCAGAGTTTTCTTCCAAAGGTGGAATGATAAAAAAGTTTGAGTTGAAAGAGTATAATAATTGGAACAAAAAAAAATTAGTTCAATTGATTCAAAATGGAGGTGATTTTAGTATTTCTTTTAAAACAAGTGAAGGAAAAATCATCAATTCAAGTGATTTATTTTTTGAAATTGATCAAAACATAAATTACAAATTAATTTCAGACAGCGAAAAATTTGTACTTGAATTTGAACTTCCAATTTCTGAAAAAAATAAGATAACACAAAAATATATTTTTGATAATTCAACTTATGGATTTTCTGTGGAGCATGTTTTTACTGAAATGCAAGATATAATTGTTGGAAATGAATATCAAATTATGTGGAATAATGGGATAAAATATTCTGAATTTAATAGTGTTGATGAAGCAAGTTTTTCCAAAGCGGTTTTATTTAGTGGAGGAGAATTAAG
>SXSO01000127.1 GCA_005792205.1 Bacteroidota bacterium
CACTTCAAGATGGAAAATATTCAACGGTTTCTGCTTCTATTATTACAGAAGGTAAAAAAAGAGTTGATGTAGATGAACTTTATGACATAGAAAACTATCGTCCAAAAGTTAGACATTTACTTGGGAAACCGATGTTCTTATATTGATTTTATTTTCATAAAATGAAATAACTCCGAAACTATTTTCGGAGTTTTTAGTTTAAAACTAAAACTTATTTTTTGTAAATTTCACAAATTTTTTTTATGGATTTATTGCAAAACTTTTATAGCATTCTTCCGATTGTTAGCATTTCAATTTTATCAATTATATTGTTGTTGTTCAATGCATTTTTTTCCAAAAATGTTTGCGGAAGTTTTTTAATTTCTATTTACGGAATTGGATTGACATTTATTTTTGCATTGAATCAACAAACTGATGTGTTTCTTTTTTCTGATATGATAAGAGTTTCTTATGTGAGCAAATTTTTGTTACTTATCCTTTTGTCAGCAGCATTTTTATCTCTTTTGATTTCTAAAAATTATTTGGAAAAATTTTCTATAAACTTGGGAGAATATTACACACTTCTAATTTTTTCACTTCTTGGAGCAATGCTAATTGTATTAGCAAACGATTTTGTGATTTTATTTTTGGGAATTGAACTAATGTCTTTGGGGTTTTATGTACTTTCGGGATTTAATCGTAAAAATTTATTTTCAAACGAAGCATCTCTTAAATACTTTTTACTTGGAGCATTTGCAACTGGATTTTTACTTTATGGAATTGCTTTAGTTTATGGTGCAACGGGAACGACAAAAATTAGTGAAATTATTTCAAAACTTGATTCACTTAATTTTGTTTTTCTTTTTGTGATTGGAATTGCATTGATAATGATTGGAATTGGATTTAAAATAGCAGCATCACCGTTTCATATGTGGGTTCCTGATGTATATGAAGGTTCGCCAAGTTCAGTTACTATTTTTATGGCATCAGTTGGAAAAGTCGCAGGATTTGCTGCATTGATTTTAACCATTGGAAATCTGATTTCTAATTTTGCCTCATCTGAGAAAATAAAAAATGTGATTGTATTTTTTTCAATTGCCTCAATGGTTGTTGGAAATTTAATTGCAATTTCTCAAAAGAGTGTGAAGCGAATGCTTGCATATAGTAGCATTGCACATGCGGGATATATCTTAACTGCATTTACTTTATCTGATAGTTTTGCTATGAATGGAATATTATTTTATTTGTTTATATATGTATTTATGACTGTTGGGAGTTTTGGAATTATTTCTCTTATGGAAAAAAATAGCGACGTAAATTTTATTTCAATAGAAAATTTTAAAGGTTTGTCCAAAACAAATCCAATGATTGCAATGTTGATGTCTATTTTTCTTTTTTCATTGACAGGAGTTCCACCGTTTGCAGGATTTTTGGGAAAGTATTATGTGCTTTCTTCGGCGGTAAAAGCAGAATATACATTTCTTGTTGTTATTGGAGTTTTGACAAGTGTAATTGCTGCATTTTATTATTTGCGAATTGTTGTTATGATGTATTTCCAAGAAAGTGATGAAAAAATTCAAATTGAAAATTCAAATTCATCTTTGTTTGCAATATCAATTTCAGCAATAGCAATTATAGTTTTTGGAATTTTTCCATCTGTTGTTACAAGTTTTTTTAGATAAGATGGAAGCAATTTTTTCTTCAAAGGAGATTTATTCAATAGATGAAAATGGAGTTTTGAAATATAAAATTCCATCATTGCTTTTGATGGAAAATGCTGGAAAAAATGTTGTTGTCGAAATAAAGAATTTTTTTGGAGACATTGAAAATAAAAACTTTTTAATATTCTGTGGAAAAGGAAACAATGGAGGAGATGGATTTGTAATTGCTCGTCATTTATTTAATCTAGGAGCAAAAGTTGAAATAGTTTTGATTGGAAAAATTTCTGAACTTAAAAATGATGCAAAAATAAATTTTGAAATTGTAAAAAAAATCAAAAAACAATTTCCAAATAATTTATGTGTAAAAATATTTTCTAAAAATTTTTTCAAGAGAAAAATTGAATGCGATGTAATTATAGATGCAATTTTTGGAACAGGGTTTTCTCACACCGTAAAACCACCGTTTGTCAAAATAATAAATTGGATAAATCAAAGTGGAAAAAAAATTGTTGCAATTGATATTCCTTCTGGAATTAATTCTGATAATGGGAAATTTACAACTTGTGCAGTAAAATCAGATTTAACTGTTACAATGTTTGCAAAAAAAAATGGGCATTTGATAAATGATGGAAAAATTTATTCGGGACAAATTGCAGTTGCAGATATTTCTATTCCTAAAACTGAGTTTGTAAAAAAAGCAAATAAATTTTTAATTGAAAAAAAAGATATTCAAAAATTTTTTCCACAAAGAAAGTTTGATGTCAACAAATATTCTATTGGAAAAGTTTTCGTGATTGGAAGTTCACAGCAATATCCATCATCATCTGTGATGGCATCCCTTTCTGCTTTAAGAAGTGGAAGTGGTGCAGTGGTTTTGGGAACAGTAAGTTCTATATTTCCATTTGTTGCAAAAAAACTTACGGAAGTTTTGATTGAAAAATTGGATGAAACAAATGATGGAACAATTTCTATTTCTTCAAAAGAAAAAATTTTTGAAAAAATAAATTGGGCAAACTGTATTGCAATTGGTTGTGGAATTGGAACTAATTTGGAAACACAAAATTTAGTTTCAGAAATTATTTCTACTTGTGAAAAACCACTTGCAATTGATGCAGATGCATTGAAATATTTTGAAAGAAAAAATTTTGTAAAACCAAAATTTGCAATTTTAACTCCACACATTGGAGAGTTTTCTCGTATGACAAAAATTTCAGTTAAAGAAATCGAAGAAAATAGAGTTCAAATTATTTCTCATTTTGCAAAAAAATTTAATTCAATAATTGTATTAAAAGGTTCTCCAACTATTATTGCGGATAAAAAAGGAAATATCTTTTTTAATTCAACGGGAAATTCAGGAATGGCAACAGTTGGAAGTGGCGATGTTTTAACAGGAATTATTGCAGGAATTTTTTCTCAAATGAAAAACGATATTTCATGTGAAGAAAAACTTTTGCAATCGGCAATTTGTGGAGTTTATATTCATGGAAAATCTGGAGACATTGCAAATGAAAAATTTGGAAACTCCCTTTTGGCAACTGACATTATTCAAAATATTTCAAATGGTATTTTAAAAACTTTGCATGAATAAATTTTTAGATTTTTTACGGTATCAATTTCTCGCAATTTTGTGGTCATTTTTAATTTTTTATTTTTCGGAATTGAAAAAAGTTCCAGTTCCAAAATTTCCATATTCTGATAAAATTATTCATTTTGGAATTTTTTATTTTCTTGGAATTTTAGTTGCAAGAGCATTTATTTTTCAAAATAGAATTGAAGTTTTAAAAAAATATTTTTTTGCTTTTACAATTATATTCGTCTTTATTTATGGTGTTAGTGATGAAGTTCATCAAATTTATGTTCCGGGAAGAAAAGCAGAAATTTATGATTTAATTGCTGACTTATTGGGTGGAATTGTTGCGGCATTAAGTGTAAAATTTGTTCTTAAAAAAAATAAAAAATTATGACAGAAAATATTACGGAAGAAAAAATTTATTCATCTCTTCAAAAAGTTTATGATCCAGAGATTCCCGTAAGTGTTGTGGATTTAGGATTGATTTATGATGTAAAAATTTTTGAAAATTGGGTTGGAGTAAAAATGACTTTAACAACTCCCGGTTGTGGGATGTCAACTTATATTGCAAATCAAGTTAAAGAAGCAATTTTAAAAATCAACGGAGTGAATGAATGTGATGTAAAAATTGTTTGGGAACCAAAATGGTCACCAGAAAAAATGAGCAATGAGGCAAGAAAAAAATTAGGAATGTAAAACTATGTCTACTAATGTTAGATATTTTATTGGAACAGATCGTAAACCATTTAAAAAAAAATCAAAGTGTAGAAAATTAAATTTTAAAAAAAAGAAAAAGTATGAGTGAAAATAAAAATCAATTCAATGTTAGTTTAAACGAAGAGCAATCAATACTTCAACAAAGTGTTCGTCAATTTGCGGAGAACGAAATTAAACCATTTGTTTTAGAACTTGATGAGGCACAAAAATTTCCAATTGATATTGTGGAAAAAATGGGAAATGCTGGTTTTCTTGGAGCAACAATTCCCGAACAATATGATGGAAGTGGAATGTCTATATCTGATTTTGTGATAATTATGAAAGAGATTTCAAAAATTGATGCTTCAATTGGATTGATTTTAGCTGCTCATCATGGACTTTGTCTTTCACATCTTTTTTCTTTTTCAAATGAAGAGCAAAAGAAAAAATATATTCCTGAATTAGCAACGGGAAAAAAAATTGGAGCATGGTGTTTGACAGAACCATTCAGTGGAAGTGATGCGAGTGGAATGAAAAGTAGAGCAGTAAGAAATGGAGATCATTATATTCTAAATGGAACAAAGAATTTTATTACAAATGCTTCTTATGCATCTACATTTGTTGTGATTTGTATTGTGGAAAATGAAGGCAAAAAACAACACACAGCATTTATAGTTGAAAAAAGCTATGAAGGTGTTTCAATAGCAAAAAAAGAAAATAAACTTGGAATGAGAGCAAGTGATACTGCACAAGTTGTTTTTAGTGATGTAAAAGTTCCAATAGAAAATCGTTTAGGTGAAGAAGGTGATGGATTTAAACAATCACTAAAAGTATTAGATGGTGGAAGAATAGGAATTGCAGCACTTTCACTTGGGATTATAGAAGGATGTTTGGAAGCAAGTATAAAATATGCAAAAGAAAGAAATCAATTTGGAAAATCACTTTCAGAATTTCAAGCAACTCAATGGAAAATTGCTGATATGTCAACTCAATTGGAAGCAGCAAAATTTTTGACGTTTCAAGCAGCATATTTAAAAGACAATGGAAAACCGTTTGGGAAAGAAGCATCTTATGCAAAACTTTTCGCAAGTGAACTTGCATGTTCTGCTTCAAGTGAAGCAATTCAAATTCATGGTGGATATGGTTATATCAAAGAATTTCCTGTGGAAAAATTTTATCGTGATGCAAAACTTTTGACGATTGGAGAAGGAACTTCTGAAATTCAACGTCTTGTAATTGCAAGATATTTATTAAATGAAATCTAAAAATGAAAAAAATTGGAACTGAAATAAAATTGTCTGAACAAGTTTTATCAAAAGAAAAATTTAATAAAGAACTTGTAGAAAAAATTAGTGTGTTAAAAAATGAAATTCAACTTGGTGGTGGAAAAAAATCGATTGAAAAACATAAATCAAAAGGTAAATTAACTGCGAGAGAAAGAATTGCAATATTGATTGATGAAAACACAAATTTTTTTGAACTCAATATTTTTGCGGGTTTTAAAATGTATGAAGAATATGGAGGAGCAGCATCTTCAGGAACAATTTTTGGAATTGGAAAAATACATAATCGCGATTGTGTAATTGTTGCAAATGACGCAACAGTAAAAGCAGGTGCATGGTTTCCTATTACTTGTAAAAAAAATTTACGTGCTCAAGAAATTGCAATGGAAAATCGTCTTCCAATAATTTATCTTGTCGATAGTGCAGGAGTTTTTCTTCCACTTCAAGATGAAATTTTTCCTGATAAAGAACATTTTGGAAGAATTTTTCGGAACAATGCAAAAATTTCTGCGATGGGAATTCCGCAAATATCAGCAATCATGGGACCGTGTGTTGCAGGTGGTGCGTATCTTCCAATTATGAGTGATGAAACATTTATTGTAGAAGGTGAGGGTTCTGTTTTTCTTGCAGGTGCTCATCTTGTAAAAGCAGCAATTGGAGAAATTATAGATAATGAATTTCTTGGTGGTGCACGGGTTCAATCAAATATTTCAGGTGTTACCGATAATATTTGTAAAAATGATAGTGAATGTTTAGAAACAATTCGCAGTATTATTTCAAAGTTTTATGAATTTCAAAAAGCAAATTTCAATCGTATTGAAAGCAAACTTCCAAAATTTTCAAATGAAGAAATTTATAAAATTCTTCCCGAAGATACTTTGAAAAATTATGATACATATGAACTTCTTGCGAGAATTGTAGATGGTTCTGAAATTGATGAATATAAATCTGGTTATGGAAAAACAATCGTTACTGCATACGCAAGAATTGATGGGTGGAGTGTTGGCATTGTTGCAAATCAAAGAGCAATTGTGAAAACTGAAAAAGGTGAAATGCAAGTTGGTGGTGTTATTTATTCTGATAGTGCAGATAAAGCAACAAGATTTATTTTGAATTGCAATCAGAGAAAAATTCCACTTTTATTTTTGCAAGATGTTACGGGATTTATGGTTGGAAGTCGTTCTGAACACGGTGGAATAATAAAAGATGGTGCAAAAATGGTAAATGCTGTTGCAAATTCAATTGTTCCAAAAATTACAATTATTGTTGGAAATAGTTTTGGTGCAGGAAATTATGCGATGTGTGGAAAATCTTATGATCCACGATTTATATTTGCATATCCAAATGCAAAAATTTCTGTGATGGGAGGAGCACAAGCAAGTAGTGTTTTGATGGATATAAAACTGAAACAAGTTGAAAAAAATGGAAAACATTTATCTGATATTGATAAAAAAAAATTACTTGATGATATTATAAATTCATATCAAGAAAAAAGTACATCTTTATATTCGGCATCTCGTTTGTGGATTGATGAAATTATTGATCCCAAAAAAACACGAGAAGTTATTTCAAATTGTATTTCCTATGCAAATAATAATCCACATTTTGATGACTTTAAAGTTGGTGTAATTCAAACATAAAGTTTTGAAATTTTTTCTTTTCTCACTTTGAGTAGTATTTATTTGTCCAAATCGTTATTTGGAGAATAGTTTGGAACGGAAAATTTTTCCGTTCTATTGTCCAAAAGTGGAAAAATTTTCCTATTTACTCAGTTTTACTATCCGTAAACCACTTTACATGTAATATAAACGACTGGACACTACATGTAAACGACTTTTTCGGACCGAAACGGGATTTTTTTCTATTTCAATGTTTGTGGAAGTTACTATTTTAAAATTCCAAAGTATGTACCAACTCGTCATTGATTTTTTCTAAGTCCATCAGAACTTTTTTTCGTCTCGGTTTGCCGTCAGAGTTGCGAAAATCTTGTTGAAATGAACCACACTTCACAAGCGTCTTATCAGTTATTTCAATGAATGAAATTTGTTGCAAATCAAATTCCACTTTTCTCAATCTTGACCATGCTCCTCTTGCAATTCTTTCTTTTGTGTAATCAGATAATCCGCCTTTAATTTTTTCGTGCCACTTTTGAAAAGTTCTTTTCTCATCATTGTATTCTACTTTCCCGAGAGCAAGTAACAGCGAGACTTTTCCGTATTCTTTGATTGCATTTGCAATCGCTTCACTATCGTTCACAATTATTTGATGACTGCTTGTATTCGTAGCGTGATGCTTTAAAGTCAAAAGGAATTTTATAAAATCCGTCAAACGAAACATTATGGTAACGAGGAGTTTGAAATTCAAAAATGTCTTTCAAATTATTTTTGACAAACTGATATTATACCCGTAATCATTATTAAGAACAGCAAAAAAACTTTTTGCATTTTCTTTTTCTGTTTCAATAATCAATTCTAAAGACTTATGAGTTTCAAGAACATCGTGCAAAATAATTTTATCACCTTCAGAACAAGCATAATCAATTAGTATTTCTTTATGCTCATCAGAAATTTGATTTTTAGATTTTATTTTTATTGTCCACATAATTCAAGAAGTTAAAAACCAAATTTGGTTCCCACGTTTTCCACTGTTATTGATAACTCCTTTTTTCTTTAGTGAGAATTGTGCACTTCTTACAGAATGTTTCCAAAGTTTTCCAAAATGCTGTCCATTGATTACTCTGTCAATTATGTCATCACAAATATCCGAATGAATTTCTTGAATAGAATTATTTAATTCGTCTGTTGTTAATTGTTTGTGTTTTGATAACAAATAAACAATCGTATTGGAAAAAATTTCATTAATCGTTTTACCC
>SXSO01000128.1 GCA_005792205.1 Bacteroidota bacterium
GATTTTCATTTTATTACTTTAAGTATAGTTTCATATATTTACGCAATATTTTTTTAACTTAAATTATAAGAACTCTATGAACAAATTCATTCTTTTTATTATCACATTTCTTTTTTCAAATTCGGTTTTTTCACAAACCGAATGGAAAATTGATACAAAACATAGTAGTATAAATTTTTCTGTCTCACATTTAGTAGTTTCAGAAACAGAAGGACGTTTCAAAAATTTTGATGGAAAAATTATCTCTACAAAAGAAAGTTTTGAAGATGCTGAAATCGAATTTACAATTGATGTTAATAGTATTCACACTGATAATATAGATCGTGATAATCATCTTAAAAATGATGATTTTTTTGCTGCAGAAAAATTTCCACAAATGAAATTTAAAAGCAGCTCTTTTAAAAAAATAAGTGGTAACAAATATAAGCTTATTGGCAATATGACAATCCGTGATGTTACAAAAAAAGTTGAATTAGATGTAACTTATGGAGGAACAAAAACTATCGCTGCGTGGAATATGACGAAAGCAGGATTTAAAATTTCTGGTGTATTAAACCGTTTTGATTTTGGTTTAAAGTTTGATAAAACATTGGAAACAGGAGAACTTATTGTAGGAAAAGATGTTGAGATAAGTTGTAAAATAGAACTTGATAAAGTAGAAACCAAAAAAGAAAATAAAAAATAATTTTTCTTGTAATATTCAAAAAAGGAAATTCGATATTTAGAGTTTCCTTTTTTTGTTTAGAAGTAATATATTAATAGAGAAATTTTTTAATCAAATGAAACAAATAGTTATTTTTTGTTTATTTATATTTTCTCATGTTGCTATATATCAGCAACAAATAGAAACCCAAGACGATTTAGATTTAGATTTGGATTTGGAGTTTGACTTTATGCAAATTTCAGATAAGTTTAAAACAACTCATTTTCCAATTTTTACATTCTCATATAGTTTTTAATATTATTATGAAAAAATTTTTTAAATTATTTTTTGTTTCATTATTTATAGTATTTATCATAATTCAATTTATACGACCAAATAAAGAAAATCCAAGTTTTGATAAATCTAAATCAATTGAAAATGTTTTAAATCTTCCACCAAATGTTGCGTCATTACTTCGTAATTCTTGTTATGATTGTCACTCATATGAAACAAATTGGCCGTGGTATAGCAACATTGCACCAATTTCTTGGGTTATTTCTCATGATGTAAAAGAAGGAAGAGAACATTTAAATTTTTCAAATTGGAAAAAATATGATGAAGAAAAAAGTTTAGATAAAATTGAGCAAATTGTTGAAGAAATAAAAGAAGGTGAAATGCCTCTTCCAAATTATTTGCTACTTCATAGTGATGCAAAACTTGGAGAAAAAGAAATTCAAATTTTAACTTCTTGGGAAGAAGAAATAAATAAATAAAATGGGCGAACTTTATCTTCGTAAAGAAAAATCACTGTGGCAAACTAAGAAAAAATTAAAACGAGTTTTTAAAAGTACAAAATTGAAAATTATACTTTTTGTTTCTATTTTGGGATTTTCATATACGTTTATTTTTTCGTCAGATAGTTATCTAAAAATTTGGAGTTTGGAAGATAAAAAAGAATATCTTCAAAGAACTTATTTAGAAGAAGAAGTTCAACAAAAAAAAATTTCTGATTCTATAAATGCTTTAAAAAACAACGATAAATTTACGATAGAGAAAAAAGCAAGAGAAAAATTTTCTATGACAAAACAAAACGAAACGCTTTATAAAATTTTACCTAAAAAATAATTATGGAAAAAAAATTAGCAATTGGTGTTGATATTGGTGGAACATATATAAAAGCAGGTCTTGTCGATTCAGATGGAAATATTGAATTTAATTTACAAGATGATTCTAATGCTGATATTTCTCCTAATGCAGTTATTGAAACTACGGAAAAATTGATTCGTGAAATTTTATCTCAACATCCATCTCAAATACTTGGAATTGGAATTGGTTGTCCTGGAATTGTAAATTCAGAAACAGGTGATGTTATGTATCCACCAAATTTTGCAAATTGGAAAATTGTAAATTTAGAAAAAGAATTTTCCACAAAACTTTCTGTTCCAATAAGAATTGAAAACGATACAAAATGTGCAACACTTGCAGAATTAAAATTTGGCTCTGGAAAAAACAAAAAGAATTTTATTTTCGTAACATGGGGAACTGGAATTGGAGGAGGAATTGTTGTTGATGGAAAAATTTTTAAAGGAACTAATGGAGCTGCAGGAGAAATTGGACATATTTCAATTGACCACAATGGAAACTTATGCAAATGTGGAAATCGCGGTTGTCTTGAAACTTATGTTGGACGAAAACATATATCACAAAAAATTCGCACAAGATTAGAAAAACTTCCAACTGATATTTTATCTTCACAAAAAATGTATGAATTATCTGATGGGAAATTGGAAAACATTCAACTTTCAACAGCTGCTGCTGCTGCTTATAAAAGAGATTTAATTGCTCACGAAGTTTTAATGGAAGCATCCCAATTTTTAGGAATTGCACTTGGCTCAGTTGTAAATATATTAGATATTCAAACCATAATACTTGGTGGAGGAATTGCACTTTCTGGAGATTTTATTTTTGATGCAATTGAACTTTCAATTCGTTCTACTGCTTTAAAACCACTTGGAGAAAAATGTGTTGTAATTCCTGCTACATTTAAAAATGATTCGGGAATAATTGGAGCATCAAGTTTAATTTTTGATTAAACAATCAATCAGTGAAAATTTTTCTTTTTTTTTCTCTCATATTTTTTTCAGAGAATTTATTTTCTCAAAACAACAAAAGTGGAATTGATACTGTTGTAAATTATTTTGCAAATGATTCTGTTATTATTTCAACAAAAAAAAATAAAATGATATTATTTGAAAGTTCAGAATTAATTCTAAAAGACATAAAACTCAACGCAAAAGAAATTTCAATAGATTTTGATTCTTCAGTTGTTGTTGCAAAAAGTAAAGATAAAAATGATAAAGCAAAGTTAGAAGAAATGGGAGAATCATATTTTGGAGAAAATTTGTTTTACAATTTCAAAACGAAAAAAGGAAGAATACTTTTTGGTGAAACAAAAGTTGAAAACGGTTTTTATTATGGTGATAAAATAAAAAAAAATGAACCAAGTATCTTTTGTGTTCAAGATGGAAAATTTACAACTTGTGAATTAGATTCTCCTCATTACTATTTTTTCAGTCCAAAAATGAAAATCAAACAAAAGGATAAAGTTATTGCTGAACCAATTTTTTTATACATTTCAGATGCTCCCGTTTTTGCACTTCCATTTGGAATTTTTCCAAACAAAAGTGGAAGACGATCGGGAATTATTTTTCCTGCTTTTGGAGAAGATTATAGATTTGGAAGATATTTGAATCATTTGGGATATTATTTTGCTTTTAATGATTATACTGATTTGAGTTTCACTGGTGATATTTTTATGAAAGGAAGTTTTGCACTAC
>SXSO01000129.1 GCA_005792205.1 Bacteroidota bacterium
AACTTTTGGGGAACTTCTTTTGACTTTGATATCTTATATTACAATTTTAATTTTATTTCTAAAAGTGGAATTGGAAAAGAAAACGACTCAACTTTATTTTGGACAACAAATGAAATTTTTTATCAAAATATATTTTTTAAAAATAATTTGAACTTAAAAATTGGATTCAACTCTAAATTATTTTTCAATAAAAAAATTCAAAACAATATGTTAAACCTCTTCTCAGAAACTCAAATTGGAGATGCAAAAATTTTTTTTATGATAGAAAATATTTTAAATCAAAACTTTTATATTGTTCCATATTTTCCATTGAATGACAGAAGTTTACAAATTGCTGTGGAATGGGAATTTTATGATTAACTCAAAATAAATTATTCTATGAAAATTACAATTTATCAAAAACCAACTTGTACAACTTGTAAAGAAGTTTACAAAATTTTAAAAGAAAAAAATGTGGATTTTAATGCTGTAAATTATTATATTGAACCTATTTCAAAAGAAAAACTAAAATCACTTTTGAAAAAAATGAATATGAACGCAACTGATATTCTGCGAACAAAAGAACTAATTTACACAGAACTAAAAATTGCAGAACAAAATTTGAACAATGATAAACTCATTGAACTTATGTCTCAATATCCTGATTTAATTCAAAGACCAATTGTTGAAACTGAAACAAAAGCAATTCTTGCAAGACCTTCCAAAAAAATCAAAGAAATTTTATGAAAAAAACTTTTTTAATTACAATAACATTTGCAATTGGATTTTTTCTTTCATCAAAAGAAAAAATTTTTGAAACGAAAACTTTATTTCCAAAAAAAATAAAAACACTTGCATCAAATTCTGCTCTTGAATTTTGGACTCGTTCTCGTTCTTATCCAAATGCAGATATTCCAGAAGATGCATATTACAAAGCATTTCTATTTTCAAAAAACAATTTAAAACGAAATGAAAACCAATTTACAAATGATATTTGGAAATCAATTGGACCAACAAATTTTGGAGGAAGAACAATTTCAATTGTGTTCAATCATATTAATACGAATACAATTTTTGCGGGAAGTGCGAGTGGAGGACTTTGGAAAACATTTACAGGAGGAAATGGACAAAATGCATGGAGTTATGTTCCTGTAAAAAATGAAAGTGGAAATTATTTTCCCGTACTTGGAGTTGGTGCAATTGCAATTGATCCAAATGATACAAACACAATTTTTATTGGAACGGGAGAAGTTTATGGATATCAAAAATCTCTTGGTGGTTTTGGGTTAAGAACTACAAGAGGAAGTTATGGAATTGGAATTTTAAAAACTACAAATGGTGGAGTTTCTTGGACTTACTCTTTGAATTGGGAACGAAATCAAAAAACAGGAATTCAAGATATTGTGTTTCATCCAAATAATTCAAATATAATTTATACTGCAACAACTGAAGGTGTATTAAAATCAATAGATAATGGCCTTTCGTGGAATTTGGTTTTACAACATTCAATGGCAATGGATATTTTGATTGTAAAAAATTTTCCCGAAACACTTTTTGTCTCATGTGGAAATTTGGGAAGTGAAAATTCTGGAATATATAAATCACTTGATGGAGGAAATTCATTTACAAGAATAGATGCCCTTCCAAACTTTTCGGGAAAGACAACTCTTTCTTCACCAAAAAATTTTCCAAATATAATTTATGCTGATATTGCTGATAGCGTAAGTGGAAAAGGGCTTTATCGTTCAACTGATTTTGGCACTAATTGGAAAAGAATGAATGCAGAAAACTATGCTTCATATCAAGGATGGTATTCACATTTTGCTTTTTCACATGATGAAGATACAAATTTCGTTTTATGTGCGGGAATTGATATTTTTAAATCTACAAACAGCGGAAAAAATTTGATCCAAAAATCATATTGGTATAATTGGGATATGAGTGATACAATTCCCGGAGATTACGAAGGCCCAAATGATTATTCGCATGCAGATCATCATGCTTATGCAATTCATCCGACAAATCCTAATATTATTTACTTCGCAACTGATGGTGGAATTTTTCGCACAACTAATTTTGGTGAAACATTTGAAGCAAAAAATGGTGGATATCATACTCAACAATTTTACAACGGAAGTTCAAACTCGCTTTTGGATTCAAATCTTGCAATTGGAGGAATGCAAGATAATGCAAGTGTGATTTACAAAGGAAGAAGTAACGGTGCGTGGAATAGAGTTTTTGGTGGTGATGGAAATTGGAGTGCAATTGATCAAAAAAACGATTCTATAATTTATGCTTCGGCACAATATCTTTACATCGTGAAAAATACAAAGCGAGGAAATGAAGATGAATGGAATTTTATTTTTGGAGGATTGGGAAACAATACAAATTTTGTTGCTCCATATGTACTTTCACCAAATTGGAATGACACAAGTGATACAAATAATTTTAGCAAAACTCTTTATGCGGGAGAAGACATAATTTCAAAATCAACTGATGGTGGAACAAATTGGACTATCACAAATAACAATTCTCCACTTGATGGAAATGCAACTCTTTCACTTGCTGTTTCTGAAAACAATTCAAACATTGTTTATGCAGCAACACTTCCATCTATAAATAAAGTTGGTGTATTCAAAACATCAAACGGCGGAAATAGTTGGACACCAATTGATACATCAATAAATTTTCCAAACAGATATCCAATGGATATTGCTATTGATAATAAAAATCCAAATCGTGCATATATTGTCTTTGGTGGATTTGATACATCACATGTTTTTATGACAATAAACGGAGGAACAAGTTGGATAGATTGCGACAGAGGAAATTTGCCAAATGTTCCAACAAATACTGTTGTGATTGATCCTGATTCATCTCACGTTGTTTATATTGGAAATGATCTTGGTGTTTATATTTCAACTGACTTTGGAAATAGTTGGAATGAATTTACAGAGGGAATGCCTCCATCAATTGTTATGGATTTATCTATTTCAAAATCAAATAGAAAACTTCGTGCATTTACTCACGGAATTGGAGTTTGGGAAAGAAGTTTGGCAAATCTTCCAAACACAACAATCGTAAGAGAAGAGAATAATATTCCAAAAACATTTTTGCTCTATCAAAACTATCCAAATCCATTTAATCCAAAGACAAAAATAAAATTTTTACTCACAAAAAATTCAGAAAATGTTTCGTTAGAAATTTATGATATTCTTGGGAAAAAGATTTCAACACTCATTGATAATAAAAGAAGGCAAATTGGATTTCACGAAATTGAGTTTGATGGAAGCAAATTGCAAAGTGGAACTTATTTCTATAAACTTACAACGGAAACTTTCTCTGAAACAAAAAAGATGATTATAACGAAATAATTTTTAACAGAACAAACAATATAAATTATAGTTGAATAGTTTTTCTCCTTATCATATTATTTAAAATAAAAAAGGAGAAAAGTTTCTACTATGTGAAATTTTTCTCCTTTTAAAATTCAATACAAATTACTATTTCATCAGTAACATTTTACGTGTATGTTCAAATATATTTCCATTATTAGATATCGCTGATAATTTTGCAAAATATACACCACTTGATAAATTCCCAGCATTAAATGTTATAGAATTAAAACCTTCTTCAAGTTTTTCATTTTCAATTAATGTTGCAACTTCTTGACCAAGCACATTGTATATCTTCAATGTTACATTGGACGAATACGGCAAATTAAATTCAATAAATGTACTTGCGTTAAATGGTGATGGATAAATTGAAAATGACGGTTGTGATAAATTATTGTCAATATTATTTTGAACTAAATTGTTACTTCTTGCTAATGTATCTCTTCTCAAGAAATAAACATCTCCAACAGATTTATATCCTTTAAGTTTTAATGGACGTTTACTAATAGTATCTAAAACACTTTGATTACCATCAAACGCTGAATTAATTTTATGTAATACACTATCAAAATAAATATAATCTGGATTCGCATATTCGCTATAATAAGTAAGTGCACTATCAATAAAATTTGCAATTTCAGTTATTGATTTACCATTTAATATTCCATTTACATTAAAGATATCATCAAAAATTAAATCTCCAAACCCTGAAGGCGTTACACCATAGTTACTAGCAGAAATATTAAGTTTCAATACAATTTGTTCTGCCACTAGTTTATTGTTATATGTTTTCTTCTGTATATTATATTTTCTTCCAATAAATTGTTTCCCTTGATAAATATTAAATGGTCGTGGATTGCTATCACACATCACCATCTTTTGTATATATGAACCTCTATTTTTTGAAAACTCAATCCATCCATATTTTTTCTTATCTGCTCCAACTTGTGCAATACCTATTACCATATTGCTAAGAGCATAACCATTAGCATATACAGTATCTCTCACATTGCCACCATTAGGTATATCTCTTTTTAAATTTCGTGGATTTGGCTCTGAAAGATATACTGCTGAAAATGAAGTGTATTTAGTTGAATCATATAATCCATATACAATAAAATAAAATGTTTGTGGAGTGCTATAAATTTTCTTATCATTTATTTTCACTATAATACTATCAGTTCCCACAAACGCTGGATATGGTTTATATATCATTACTCCTGTAGTAGTATCAAAACTAATAATAGTTCCATACGGATTTTTAACTACTTTGAAAGAAAATATACTATCATCAATATCTTGACCATCTAAATGAATTTCTTTTGGAATATTTTTCAAAACAGAATCATAATTGACTGATAAATATGGTAAATCATTTTGAGAATGAATAAAAATATACACATATCCAGTATCCTTTAAGTTACCATCACTTACAGTAAATGGAATAGTATCATAACCAAAATAATTCTCATAAGGTTTATATTTAAAATTTACAAAATTACTACTAAGATTAGTATATATTCCATGCTTTGGAGAATCAACAACAGCAAATGTTAAAGAAGTATTATCTATATCTGTTGCCTTTAATTCTATAAACGGTATTTCAACATCCTCATTTACAAACGAGTTATTACTTAAAGCTACTGGGGAATCATTTACTGGTAAAATATCAAATACAATAACACCAGTATCTCTTTGAAATATACCACCAAAAATAGTTTGTTGTACAAAATATATCAATGTATCTTTTCCAACAGAATCTCGCTTTGGTTGATACCAAACATTTGGTAATGGTGAATAAGGTAAAACATTACCTCTATTCACGTTTTTTACTACACCATATGTTACTACACGATTATCTTCATTTTTTATCATAATAATAACATTTTTAATACTATCTTCAACTACATTCACCAATGTATCAATAGTTTCAATACTATCAATCTGTTCATTTACTATTATACTCACTAAGCCTGTATCTTTCAATCCTCCTTCATCTACTACTATAAACCTAAATACATCACTCCCATTATAATTTGCGTCTGGTTTGTATATTATACTTGGAAGATTGCTTGTATCTAAACTTCCATGCAATGGGTTTTGTAGAATATGATACGCTAAATTTGTATTTTCTATATCACTTCCATTTAATACTATTGACATAGGTGTATCTTCCTGTGTTGCTACATTCTGACTATCTGCTACTGGTGCATCATTTACTGCATTTATCTTTATACTCACTACTCCTGTATCTCTCTCTCCTATTCCATCTATTACTAAAAACCTAATCGTATCACTCCCATTATAATTTGCGTCTGGTTTGTATATTATACTTGGAAGATTATTTGTATTTAAACTTCCATGCAATGGATTTTGTAAAATATAATAAGATAATATATCTACATTTGATGAATCCACATCTACTGCCCTTAATACTATTGACATAGGTGTATCTTCATTCGTTGCTACATTCTGACTATCTGCTACTGGTGCATCATTTACTGCATTTATCTTTATACTCACTACTCCTGTATCTCTCTCTCCTCCTCCATCTATTACTAAAAACCTAATCGTATCACTCCCATTATAATTTGCGTCTGGTTTGTATATTATACTTGGAAGATTATTTGTATTTAAACTTCCATGCAATGGGTTTTGTAAAATATAATAAGATAATATATCTCCATTTGATGAATCCACATCTACTGCCCTTAATACTATTGACATAGGTGTATCTTCATTCGTTGCTACATTCTGACTATCTGCTACTGGTGCATCATTTACTGCATTTACTGTAAATATTACCTTCCCTGTATCAGTTAACGATGAGCCATCACTTACTATAAATCTAATACTATCAATACCATTCCAATTATTAACGTTTGGAACATACTTAAAAGTAGAAGTATCAAATGTCCCATTTATTGGATTAATTAACATCCTGTTTATATATAAAGTATCAATACTAAAATTTGCATCATTACTATTATCTATACCAATTGAAGATAATATGTAGTAGTTATCTTCGTCAAAATAAACTGCTGTATCAAGAGCGCTTGGTCTACTATTATTTTCAATCTTAAAACTATTTGGACTCAATGCCCCACCATAGTTGTTAATTACCAATAAATTTCCAGTTTTAGCATTGGATGGGACCTTAAATGAAATTGTATCAGCAGAATGTATAGAAAGAGATGTTGCATTAATTCTTGCTCTATATACTTTACACTTTCTATCTTGGGAACCACTTATCAAGTATGTTCCAGTAGAATTTATCCCAAGTGAAATAATTCCGCTTAACGTATTAATTGTTTTTAAAGTATCTCCATTTTCAATATCTAATAATTTGATTTTTTTATCGCTACTTGCTGTATACACATATCTATTTCCAGGAATAGATTTTACAACTGTAATAGCGGAACTATGCACATAGTTCAATGTTTGTAGCAAATTACCATTTAATGCATCCCAAATTCTTATAGTTTTGTCATTACCACCACTTACAATTTTATCTCCAACAAATGTTGCAGAATTTACCGCTGCAGTATGTCCACTTAAAGTAAATACTATGCTTCCATCGTTTACATTCCACACTTTAACATTTTTATCATCGGATGCCGAAACTATCTTTGAACCATCTGAATTAAACGATACAGATCTCACCCAATCAGTATGACCACTGAGTGTCCTCAACAAAGAAAAAGTACTCACATCCCAAATTTTAATTGTATTGTCATCACTACCGCTTGCTATCTTTGAACCATCTGAACTAAATGCAACACTACGAATATAATCAGTATGACCACTTAATGTTCCATATAAAGAATAATCACTCATACTCCAAATTTTAATTGTATTGTCGTCACTACCACTTGCTATTTTTGAACCATCTGAACTAAATGATATACTTCTAATTAAATCAGTATGACCATTTAATGCGTATATTTGTAATCCTGTTGACATACTAAAAAATCTGATCGTATCATAATCAGCAATAGCAACTATATCACCTTGTGGTCGCATATCAACAGAATTTAGCATATAATTCCCTGTAAATGTCTTTTGAATAGAATAATCGCTTAAAAATGATACAGAAGTAACGCTATTAAAATTATTTCCATAAGCAGCCACTTTTTTTCCGGTATATCCTCGTGGTAAATTAACAGAAGAAACAGAAGGAGATTGTGGAAATATCTTCCATAGATTAAGAAATATCACTAAAAAAACGATTTTATATTGACTTTTGTATTTATAATTCATAATAATATTTTTTTTATTTTTTAATTTTAATACTGCATTTTTGTTTATAGTTTATTTTATTTCATCAGTAACATTTTTGAATTTCTTATTTCTGTAAATTCGGTTTCTTCATTAGTTACAGAAATTCGTGCAAAATAAATTCCACTACTTAAATTATTTGCATCAAAAACTATTTGATGATTTCCATCTTCAATTAAAGAATTATCCAATAATGTTGCAACTTCTTGACCAATCACATTGTATATTTTCAATGTTACAAATGAACTTGATGAAATAGAGAATGAAATTGTTGTTTTCGGATTAAACGGATTTGGATAGTTTTGTTGTAACTCAAAACAATCAATAGATTCAACCAAATCTAACCACGCCCAATTTCCTTTTGCTGTATCACCGGGAGCAACATACGGAACTTCTGATATATTTTTTCCACCTTTTAAAACAAGAGGACTTGTAGATGCTACATCTTCATCTGCATTATTTAGTGCATCAAAAAATCCATCATTTATTGTTTTAATTAGGTTCATAATCTCTTCTGCTGCAAATGGATCTAATAAATCTACAATCAAACTATATTGCTCCCATTGATTGTAATAAGTCATCGCAGTATCAAGTTTATCCGCAAGTTCTCCCAAAGTTAAATCGTGATAAGGAGTTCCTTCAAAATTTACTTTCAATGAAGCAAAACCTGATGGTAAAACTTTTTGAGTACTTCCAAGTAAGTTTAATTTAAATGCCGCAAGTTCTGCTGCAAGTGGATTGTTATAACTTTTTCTTTCTGCTTTATATGCTTTTACAATTTTTTTAGATTTCTTTCCGCTTGTTCTAATGGAATCAAGAGGATATGAAGTTCCCGAATGACTTGAAGTATAAAACTTTCCTAAATCAGCTCCTTTTTTCCATTCTAACCATCCATATTTTTTTATACTATCTTTATGGCTTTGAGAAATTCCAACAATAAGTTTTCCTGCTTTCTTTACAATTGTATCACGAACATTTCCAAGTGTTGGAAGAGGCATTGTCCCATCTTTTGCGGCTTTAAGTTTTACAGGTTTTCGGGATAAACTTGTATCTGCTTTAAATGTTCTAAATTGCAATGAAGCATTTGAATAGTTGAATGTAACTTCATCAGCAAAATTTGACGAAGCATTCGAATTGTCAATTGCTTGAACACTCCAATAATATGTTGCAGTTGTATCAATTGTAGCAACAGGAATAACAAAAGTATTTTCAATTCCTGAATTTCCAAATTGGGTGAGAAGTCGTTTTCCATTAGTTGTATTTGCCATTGGATTTACAACATCAATTGCTCCAGCTGAGGAACCAACTCTTATATTATATGAAATAGAATTATTGTTTGTAAAATCATCAGTTGACTTATCCCAACTCAATGTAATTTTATCTCCAACAACTATAAAATTCAATCCATCAGGAACAGATGGTGAAAAATTTAAAATCTCACTTGTATTGCGATAAATTTTAGAAACATAAGTTGAATCATTTTTCTTTCCACTTACAAACAAATCTAAATCATTATCGCTATCATAGTCAACAAATAAAACTTTTCCATCATAAATATTTTCAAGTGAAGCAGAAAGTGTAACAAATGTTCCATTGTTATTTACATAAACAGAAGTTGAAGCCGTTGTTGAAGATGTTTTTCCCGCAATTACGAAATCTATATCACCATCATTATCAACATCACCAAATGCAGAACTACTATTTCCAAAGTTTGCAACTGATGAGGTTACAGCACTATAATCATTGTTGGAATTTTTATAGATCTTTGTTGCACGAGATGAGTTTGTATTTCCTGAAATAATTATGTCTAAATCGCCATCATTATCATAATCTCCAAACATTCCTTCACCATTGCTTAAAGAAGTAAATCCATCTTCAACTTGTAAAAATTCTCCGTTTGTATTTATCAACAATACTGATACTTTAGAAGAACCTGTATTTCCCGTCAAAAGAATATCCAAATCACTATCACCATCATAATCACCTAATGAAATGCTTCCATCTTTTATACTCGTAGAAAGTGTATCAGATGCAATAAAATTATTTCCATCATATTTATAAACAAGAAATATATCGTCATCATTATTTACATCATATCCAGAAATTAGAAATTCCAAACTACCATCATTATCAACATCACCAAATGCAACACTGCTTTGAGATAAACCCATAATATCATCACTTGTTGCTGTAAATGTTGAATCATCATTGCGATAAATTTTTGAAACTGCTTCATTTGATGAACTTCCTGAAATTGCTAAATCTAAATCACCATCGCTATCATAATCACCAAATGCAGCATCTCCATTTACAATTCCATCAATTGTTGCTTCAATATCTGTAAATGTTGAATCATCATTGCGATAAATTTTTGAAACTACTGTTGTAGAATCACTTCTTCCCGCAATAAATAAATCCAAATCACCATCTTCATCTATATCTCCAAACACAGATGCAGTTGAACAAAGCGATGCAATTGTAAAACCAGATTCAAGAAATGGAGATTGTGCATTCACAACAATAAATATATTTGCAGTGTCAGAATAAAGACCATCTGAAACTATGTATGTAATTGTGTCTGAACCTTTGTAATTGCTATTAGGAGTATAAGTTAAAGTTGGAATCAACGAATCAATCAAAGTTCCATGAAATGGTCCGTGAAGTGAATCAGATGGAATTATTGTATAGGTAAGTTCATCGTTATTTGGTTCATACACACTTAAAGTAAATTCAAGTTCAGTGTCTTCCTCCATTGAAAACGTTGTATCGTTTGCAACAGGAGGTAAGTTAAAATAAAATGAATCTGATTCAGCAAAACTTGACCCCGCAAATGAATTGTCAATTGCTTGAACACTCCAATAAATTGTCCCACTTGCAGATAAATTATTTAATATCAAATTTGTAGTGTGGTTTCCAAATTTTACAATTTGTCTTGTTCCATTTGAATTAGACATTGAAGAATAAATATCAGAACTACCATTTGTAGAACCAACTCTTACATTGTAAGTGAGTGCATCTTGAGGAGTTTCAACATCAGTTGATTTTGCCCAATTAAGTTTGACAGAAAAGCCAAATGTAGAATCTGAAAGCGAAGTTGGTGCATTTGGAATTGTATTTTGTGCAACTCCTGAGCAAGAATAAATTTTTGTAATCTTTGTTGCTCCTGAAGAAAGACCTGCAATAATTATATCTAAATCACCATCACCATTATAATCACCAAATGAAGATGCACTATAATTTACTCCAGTAATTGAAGCGGAAATATCAGTAAAAGTTATCACCTCATTTGTATCAGTTGCATTGCGATAAATTTTTGAAACTACTCCACTTGATGAACTTCCTGAAACTAAAATATCTAAGTCACCATCATTTTCAATATCTCCAAATGCAACACTACTATTACTTACACCAATTAATCCCGCACTAAATTCAGCAAATACTCCATCAGTATTTTTATAAAGTTTTGTAATATTTCCACTTGAAGTATTGCTTCCTGAAATTAGAATATCCAAATCACCATCGCTATCATAATCACCAAATGCAACATTTCCTTTTTGAACTCCTGTAAATGAAACTCCTGTTGCAACTGCAAATTCCCCATCAGTATTTTTGTATAACTTTGTAACATCACTTGAACCAGTATTTCCTGAAATTAAAATATCTAAGTCACCATCTTTGTCATAATCTCCACTTGCAACTGCTCCATTTGTAACTGCTGTAAAAGTAGAGTTTGTATCTATTGTAAATGAACTATTTGAATTTTTATAAAGCTTAGTAATATTTCCACTACTACTTAATCCCATATATAATAAATCTAAATCGCCATCATTATCATAGTCAAAAAACATGCTACTATTACAACTGATGTTTGCAACTCCAGTTAAATTTGCTGCAATATCTGTAAAAGCCGTATCATCATTACGATAAATTTTAGCAATGTAAGTTGTTCCTGATGTGTTTCCACTTAAAAACACGTCCAAGTCACCATCTTTATCTATATCGCCAAAACTAATACTGCTATATTTTACACCAGTAAGTGATACAAATTCACTAAAAGTTCCATCTGTGTTTTTATAAATCTTTGCAATGTTTCCACTTGAAGATTGTCCCGCAAGTGCTAAATCTAAATCACCATCTTTGTCAATATCTCCAAATACCGAACTCCCATATTGAATACCTAATATTGTACCACCGATATCTGTATATGTTTGTGAAATTACAATTTCTACAAACAGAAAAAATAATATTACTAAATTTCTCATACTTACCTCTTTCTTTTAAAGCTTACTTATGTTAAATAAATCAAAAGAATATAATTATATAATTGTGAAAAAAAAAAATATAAAACATAAGTTTTTTAAAAACTTTTTAATGCTAACTAATTTTTGGCACTAAATTTGACCTCTTATGAATAAAAAAACTTTTCTAACTTTTTTAGAAAAAATTTAAATTCATTCTCAATTTTAAAATCTTATAATTCATATCTTTAATAATATTTTTTAGAATACATGGGCACATTTACATTCAACTTAGATAACTTTATATATTCTGACCTTTTCAAATCGGAAAAACTTCAAGAACTTACAAATATTTTCTATTTGTTTGCCGAAAAAAAGAACAACATAATATTTTCTGAATTTATTCATTACAAAAATAGTACCAAAAGTTTTTCAAACCCAGAAGTATCCAATATCATAATTGAAATGGCAAAAATATTGGATGAATTCATTGCTTACATTTTTAACATTGAAAATAATGCAAAAGAATTTTTCAAACTAATTGAAAAAGAAAATAAAATTTTTCAATTCAAAAAAGAATTTTTTGTACGAAGAGTTTTAAAAAAAATTTCAGAAACTGATGCAAAAAAAATAAATGTAGATAAACTAACTCAAAAACTAAACACAATTATCTCATTTCAAAATGAAGATTTGGAATTTGAATTTGCAAACTTTGTCAATGAAATTTTAGAACTTGATAAACTCGCAAAAATAAATTTAAACGAAGAAGTCAAAACAAAAATTTCAAATATTGCAAAAAAAATAAATGTAAAATTATACGACAACCAAAACTATTTTGACTTTTTAAATGAATTATTGGAAACACTTGAAACCTGGATATCTGCAAATTATTTTCAAAAAAATATTCTTACAAAAAATTGGGTTTCATTTGTAATTCCAAAGAAAATTGACCTTCAACATCTTGTTGATTACAAAATAAATAACGATTCATGTATCGGAGACGAAAATCATTATCGCCACAGAGATGGATTTGATTTAACAGATGAAAGATATTCACAAAGATATATTTTAAATGAAGTAGAATATTGCATTTTCTGTCACGATAGAGATAAAGATACTTGTTCAAAAGGGATAATGGAAAAAAATGAATTCAAAAAAAATGATTTAAATTATACTTTAAAAGGATGTCCATTAGATCAAAAAATTTCTGAATCTCATATTGTTGAAGCATTAGGAAAACCAATTGGAGCTTTATCAATCATTATGATTGATAATCCAATGTGTGCAGGAACAGGACACAGAATTTGTAATGATTGTATGAAATCTTGTATTTACCAAAAACAAGAACCAGTAAATATTCCTCAAATTGAAACAAGAATTTTAACTGATGTTTTAAATTTACCATACGGTTTTGAAATTTATTCTTTACTTACAAGATGGAATCCATTAAATATTTCAAGACCTTTTGCATTACCATACAATGGAAAAAAAATTCTCGTAGCTGGAATGGGACCAGCTGGATATACACTTTCACACTATTTACTAAATGAAGGTTTTGGAGTTGTAGGAATTGATGGACTTAAAATTGAACCAATATTTCCAGAATACACAGAAAAAAACTTTAAACCAATAAAGGATTTCGATTTAATAAAAACAAAATTGAGTGAAAGAATTTATCTTGGTTTTGGTGGAGTTTCAGAATATGGAATTACAGTTCGTTGGGATAAAAATTTTCTCACCGTTTTGTATATAAATTTACTTCGCAATGAAAATTTTGCTTTATATGATGGAATTCGTTTCGGTGGAACAATCACAATTGAAGATGCTTGGGAATATGGATTTGATCATATAGCAATGGCAACTGGTGCGGGAAAACCAACATTTGTTGAATTAAAAAATAATCTTGTAAGGGGAATTAGAAAAGCAAGCGATTTTTTAATGGCATTACAATTAACAGGAGCAGGAAAAAAAGATTCACTTGCAAACCTTCAAGTTCAACTTCCCGCAATTGTAATCGGTGGAGGACTAACAGCAATTGATACAGCAACTGAACTTATGGCATATTATCCAATTCAAGTTACAAAAATCAAAAAAAGATTTGATGAACTTTGCAAAACATACGGAGAAGAAAATATTTTAAAACTTTTTGATAATGAAGAAAAAAATATTTTGTTCAGATATTTAGAACACGCAAAAGAAATTGAAATTGAAAAAAACAACGCAAAACAAAATGGTGAAAATCCAAATTTTATACCACTCATTAGAAAATGGGGAGGCATAAAAATTTATTACAGAAAAAATTTAAATGATGCACCAGCATATAAATTAAATCACGAAGAAATTATAAAAGGATTTGAAGAAGGAATTGAATTTGTAGAAAAAATGAATCCTGTTGAAGCATTCAAAGATGAATTTGGAGCTTTAAAAGAAATAAGCTTTGAAGAAATGATTTTAGAAAATGGAAAGTGGAAAAATTCTGGAAAAATAAAATCAACTTATGTTCGCTCACTTTTTGTTGCAGCAGGAACTATTCCAAATGTGATGTATGAAAGAGAACATAACAACACCTTTGAAATGGATAAATGGGATCAATATTTTAAATCATTTGGATTTGATAAAAATACAAATTCACTTTTTGAAAATTCTAATTCAACTGAATTTTTCACCTCGTATAATAAAAACGGAAAACACATTTCTTTCTTTGGAGATAATCATCCGAAGTTTGCAGGAAATGTAGTAAAAGCAATGGCTTCTGCAAAAAATGGATACAAAAAAATCATTTCATTATTTGAAAATATAAATTCAAACGCATCTTTAAATGAATGGAAAAACTTTGTAGAAACACTTAATCACAATTTAAAACCAACTGTTGTTGCAGTGAATAGATTGACTCCAACAATAGTTGAAGTTATTCTTCATGCTCCACAATCAACAAAAAACTTTCAAGCTGGACAATTTTTTAGATTACAAAACTATGAAACCAATTCTCTTAAACTAAACAACACTTTGCTTATGATGGAAGGAGTTGCTTTAACTGGTGCATGGTGCGATAAAGAAAAAGGTCTCATAAGTTTAATTGTTTTGGAAATGGGAGTAAGTTCAAAAATATGCAGTATGTTAAAACCAAATGAACGAGTTGTTTTGATGGGACCAACTGGTGAACCAACTTATATTGATAAAAATTCAACTGTAATTTTGCTTGGTGGTGGTTTGGGAAATGCGGTTCATTTTTCTATTGCAAAAGCATTCAAAGAAAATGGAGGTAAAGTAATTTATTTTGCTGGATATAAAAAGAAAGAGGATTTATTTAAACAAGATGAAATTGAAAAAAATACTGATATTGTTGTGTATAGTGTAGATGTTGGAGAAAAAATTAAAACACGAAGAAAACAAGATAAATCATTTGTAGGAAATATTGTTCAAGCAATGATTGAATATTCAAAAGGAGAACTCGGTGAAATTACAATTCCCTTAAATGAAGCAAGTAGAATAGTTTCAATTGGTTCAGATAGAATGATGGCAGCAGTTGCAGTTGCAAGACATACAGTATTAAAACCATATCTCAACGAAGATCATATTGGAATTGCTTCAATAAATTCACCAATGCAATGTATGATGAAAGCAATTTGTGCTCAATGTTTGCAACGACATATTGACACAAAAACAGGAAAAGAAAAATTTGTCTTCACTTGTGTAAATCAAGATCAACATATGGATGAAGTTGATTTTGCACATTTAAATTCAAGGCTAAAACAAAATTCTGTTTTAGAAAAAATTTCTACTTATTGGTTTGAGCATGTTGTAAAAGAAAATAATTTAGCAAGAATTTAATTTACACAAACCAAAAATCACTTATAAAATTTTGCTAAAAATTTTACAGCAATAACACCACAAATGGTATTGATTGTTGTTGCAAGAATTGATGCTCCAAGAATTTCTGTTGGATTTTGAGAACCAAGTGAAGCACGTATTGCAATTATTGTTGCAGAAATTAGTTGAACATTACTTGTATTTATCACAAGAAATGTACACATTGAATCAGTTGCAGTTCCAACTTTTGAGTTGAGCTTATTGAGTTCTTCCATTGCTTTTAAACCAAACGGAGTTGCTGCATTTGAAAGTCCCAACATATTTGCAGAAATATTCATCAACATTGCTCCCATTGCTGGATGATTTGCAGGAATTTCAGGAAATAATTTTATCATCAGTGGTTTTACAAAATTTGCAAGTTTAGTTGTAAGTTCTGACACATCTGCAATTTTCATAATTCCTAACCAAAATACCATGATTCCAATTAAACCAAACGCAATTGTAACAGCTGTTTTTGCCGTTGAAAAAATTCCTTCATTTGTAACTTCTTTGATTTTTAGAAATTTGACTTCATCAAAAACTATTGATGCAATTGAGTTTTTGTATGAAATTTTTCCTAAAATTGAATTATTTTTTTTTTGTAAGAGAGATAGTTCGCTCCATATTTTTGGAGATAAACTATCTAAAAAAATAGTTATAATATTATTGTTAATCTCTCCTTCGCAAATAAAATCAGAATCAATATTTGTATTGTAAAATTTATTGAAATCATCTTTATCAACTAAAAGATTTAATGAGGATTTTTTTTCGTCAATTTTTTTTTGTGAAATAATTTTGCAAGAAAAATTTTTCCCATTTCTAAATTTGTCTTGTGAAATATCTTGTACATCTTTAAAGACAGCAAATATAATTCCAATTGCAATTAATGAAATCCAAATATAGTTTAGCATAATCTTTTGAAAAGATATAAATTTATTTTTGTTTTAATTTTCATTTATCAAAAAAAATTGGTTCACCAAATTTTGGAATTAAAAAATTTTCTTTTGAAATTTTTCTATTCAAAAGCGATTTTTCAAGTTCAATTATTGGTTCATCAATTGCATCATCGGCCAAAGAAAATGTTCCAAAATGCATCGCAATTGATTTTTTGGATTTCAAAATTATATGTGATTTTACTGCTTCATCTGGAGATATGTGGATTTGTTCCATAAAAAATCTTGGTTTAAATGCTCCAATTGGAAGCAGTGAAACTTCAATATTTGGAAACCTATTTGCAATTTGTTCAAAGTGAATTCCAAATCCTGTATCTCCTGCAAAATAAATTTTAATAGTATCAGAAATTATCATCCAACTTCCCCAAAGTGTTTCGTTCATATCTGTAAAACCACGTCCAGAAAAATGCCGAGATGGAAGAAAATTTATTTTAAAATTTGATTTAATTTTTTTTTCTTCCCACCAATTCATAGCAATTACATTTTCAATACCTTCTTCTTTTAAAAATAAATCAACTCCAAGTGGAACACAAAATGTTGGGTTAGAATGTACTTTCAATTTTTTCAATGTTTCAATATCAAGATGGTCATAATGATTGTGGCTTATTACAACATAGTCAATCTTGGGCAAATCACTAAAATTAATTGCAGGAATTCTACATCGTTTTGGCCCAACGAAAGAAACTGGACTTGCTCTCTCACTCCAAATTGGATCCGTTAAAATGTTTATTGAATCAAGTTGAATTAAAAAAGTTGAATGTCCAATAAAAGAAATTTGCAAATTTTTTGAAAATGAATTCGGTTTATATTGTTTCACATCGTTTGTGTTACTTGGCCAATATCCATCGGTTGTTGTGAGTTTCCACACAATCAAATCCCAAAAACTTTTCATTTCAGTTTTTTCAAGATTATGAAATTTTTCTCCATCAAAATTGCGAGACAATTTTCCATTGTAACTTGCAGCAGAAAAGCATCCCAAAAACAAAACTGAAAATGATAAACTTAAAAATATCTTATTCAAATTTTTCTCCTATTTCAATTTTATATCCTCTCAAAAAATTTTTTATTTCCATTTTACTTTTTCCTTCTTTTTGAATTTCTAAAATTTCAACTGCAAAATCATTTGCTGCAACAATCAACTTATTTTTATTTTCAACAACTGTTCCAAAAGAAAAACTAGTTTTAGTTTCAACAATTTTTGATTGTAAAATCTTCAACATATTTTTTTTATGAAAAGAAATTGCTGATGGCATTGGAGAAAGTCCTCTTATGAAGTTGTGAATTTCAAATGCTGATTTATTCCAATTGATTTTACAATTATTTTTAAAAATTTTTGGAGCAGATGAAACTAAATTTTCATTTTGAATAAAAAGTTGAATTTTATTTTGAGCAATTAAATCAATTGTTTTTAATAACGTGTTTGCTCCAACTACGGAAAGTTTTTGATAAAGTGTTCCAAAATTATCTTCGTTTTCAATTGGAATTTTATTTTGCAAAATTATATTTCCCGTATCAACTTTTTCTTTGAGGAAAAATGTTGTAACTCCAGTTTCATTTTCTCCATTTATGATTGCCCAATTTATTGGCGCTGCCCCACGATACTTTGGAAGAAGCGATGCGTGAAGATTTATTGAACCAAATTTTGGAATTGAAAAAATTTCTTTTGGCAAAATTTTAAATGCAACAACAATAATCAAATCGGGATTTAATGAATTTATTTGATGAATAAAATTTTCATCTTTTAAATTTTCAACTTGCAAAATTGGAAGAGAGTTTTCAATTGCAAATTTTTTAATTGGAGAAAAAATTATTTTCTGTCCTCTTCCTTGTTTTTTATCGGGAACTGTTACAACAGATAAAATATCAAACTTATTTTCCATCAATGTTTTCAATGATGGAATCCCAAATTCACTTGTTCCCATAAAAATAATTTTCATTTCTTTTTCACTTCTTCTTTTTTTGTAAATGTTTTGTAACTACATTTAAAATCTCCTTTTTCAATTTTTTTGAGTTCAGATTTTATATTTCTTTTTATTTCATTAGAAACTTTATCTATATATAATACACCATTTATATGATCAAACTCATGAAGTATCACACGAGCCAAAAATTCATTTGCTTCAATTTCATTATACTCCAAATTTATGTCTTGAAATTTTATTTTTATTTTTTCTGAACGAAGAACATTTGCTCTGATATTAGGAATACTTAAACATCCTTCTTCCATTTCCCAACTTCCAGTTTCAAAAATTATTTCAGGATTCAAAAATACCATTGGTGTTATGTGTTTATATTCTTCCATTTCAGATATATCAACAAGAAAAATTTTTTTTGCAACTCCAACTTGATTTGCAGCAATTCCAATTCCTTGCGATGCTTTCATTGTTTCAAACATATTTTTGATAAGCAACATGATTTTGTCATCTACTTTTACAACTTTCTTTGATTTTTCTCGTAAAACTTTTGTGCCAAATGTATAAATTGGTAATATCATTGATTTAAAATTCTTTTTGTCGTTATGTATGTTTTTTTATAATATGAACTTTCAAGCGAAGAAATTGTAACTCCAAATGAAACACTTGCGTGAGCAAATAAATTATCTTCAATATAAATTCCAACATGCGAAGGAACTTCATTTGAAGTATTGAAAAAAATTAAATCTCCAAGTTTGATATTCTCCAGTTGAATTTCTATTCCCAATTGCATCTGCTCTTTTGTAGTTCGTGGAAGTGAAACTTGAAAAACATCGCTATAAATTCTTTTTACAAATGCTGAACAATCCATTCCATTTTTATCTTCTCCACCATAAACATAAGGAGTTCCCAAAAGTGAAATTATATTATCCGTCAATTCATCTTTTAAATTATTTTTTTGAATATTTTTTTTTGAAAAATCTGTTGTTTTAATTTTTTCAATATCAACTTTTTTATCATCATTTTGTATTTCCTCTTTATTTGGAGGTGCAAATCTGCTGTTTTTTTTTATAGTTTCTTTTCGTTTCTTTGTACCAGTATAAAACCTTTTGCTTGTAGAAGCACATCCAAAAAGAAGCAATAAAAAGTAAATTAAAAATGTTTTGAAAAAAAATTTCATCAATATTTTTCCTAAAAATAAAAAAACCCTATCAAAGTTTAGATAGGGTTTTTAAAATAAGTTTAAAATTTATCCAAGATATGAACGTAAAAATTTACTCTTACTTGTGTGACGAAGGCGACGAACTGCTTTTTCTTTTATTTGACGAACTCTCTCTCTTGTCAAATTAAATTTTTCGCCAATCTCTTCAAGTGTAAATGGATGTTCAATTCCCAATCCAAAAAATAGACGAACAATTTCCGCTTCTCTATCAGTAAGTTCTAACAATGCTTCTTCAATATCTTTAGACAAAGATTCCTTTATAACTATGTTATCAGGCATTGGAAACCTATCATCCTGTAACACATCCATCAACTTATTATCCTCACCTTGTACAAATGGAGCATCCATTGAAATATGACGACCAGAAATTTTCATAGTATCTGCAACTTCAACCACAGACATATTTAATTCATCTGCGAGTTCAGTTGCACTTGGCTCTCTTTCATATTCTTGTTCTAGAATATTTAAAGTTTTGCTCAACTTATTCAATGCTCCAACTCTATTCAATGGAAGTCGCACAATTCTTGATTGTTCAGCAAGTGCTTGTAAAATAGATTGACGAATCCACCATACAGCATAAGAAATAAATTTAAAACCCCTTTTTTCATCAAACCGTTTTGCTGCTTTTATCAAACCAATATTTCCTTCATTTATCAAATCTCCCAAAGCTAATCCTTGATTCTGATATTGTTTTGCAACACTTACTACAAATCTAAGATTTGCTCTCGTAAGTTTTTCTATTCCTTTTTGTGCTTCAATTCCACCTCTTTTGACTTGTTTAGCAAGTTCAATTTCCTCTTCTGGAGAAATCATTTCTTCTCTTCCAATTTCTTGGAGATATCTATCAAGAGAAAGTGTTTCGTTGCTGGAAATCAATTTAGATGTTTGGCTCATATTTTTGTTGTTAGTTTTTCTTCTTAAAAAATTAGTTTCAAAAGTAACTAATTTTTTTTAGTTACAAAAATCAAATTTTAGTTTTTCATTTTTCAGTTTAAATTCATATTTTTCGTTTATGATTAGTGTTCTAGAAATTATTTCTGCAATGATAATTCCACTTCTAATTTTTTTTATTGTTGTATATGGAATAATAAAAAAAGTAAAGGTATATGAAACATTCATAGAAGGCGCAAAAGAAGGGTTTAATATCAGTATTAAAATTATTCCTTTTCTTGTTGCAATGCTTGTTGCAATCGGAATTTTCCGTTCAAGCGGAGCAATGGATTTTCTTACATATTTATTTTCTCCAATTACAAATTTGATTGGAATGCCACCTGAAGCACTTCCTGTAAGTTTGATAAGGCCACTTTCGGGAAGTGGGACACTTGGAATTGCATCAGAAATTATGAAAACTTATGGTCCAGATTCACTTATTGGAAGAATGGTTTCAGTAATTGTTGGAAGCGGAGAAACAACATTTTATGTGCTTGCTGTTTATTTTGGTTCTGTTGGAATCACAAAAACACGACATGCTGTTCCCGCAGGAATTATTGCTGATATTGTTGGAATACTTGTAAGTGTGTGGTTAGTGAATTGGATGTTTGGATAAATTTTTAGTATGAAAAAAATCATAAGTTATTCAGAATATTTTGTAATGGAGAAATAACAGTTTTTTATTTTATCAATAATTGAACTCGTATGCTATCAAAATTATTTTCTGCTGCTACATTTGGAATAAAAGCTTTTTTTGTAGAAGTTGAAACACATTTAGAAGGAAATGTTCCAAATTTTTTTCTTGTTGGGCTTCCTGATAATGCTGTAAAAGAAAGCAGAGAACGAGTTTCATCAGCAATAAAAAACTCTAATTTTCATTTTCCCGGAAAAAAAATTACAATTAATCTTGCTCCTGCTGACATAAAAAAAGAGGGCTCTGCATATGATTTGCCAATTGCAATTGGAATTTTATCAGCAAATGAAAATGTAAAAAAAGATAATCTACATAAGTTCATCATACTTGGAGAACTTGCACTTGATGGAAGTTTAAGACCAATTCATGGAGCACTTCCAATTGCACTTGAATCTCAAAAAAAAAATATATCAGGAATAATTCTTCCAAAACAAAATGCAAATGAAGCAGCAATGGTAGAAGGAATAAAGGTATACGGAGTTGAAAAATTATGTGACACCGTCGCATTTTTAAATGAGGAATTAGAAATAAAACCCACACAAGTTGATAGAAATAAAATTTTTTCAGTTTCATCTCGTTATCCTATAGATTTTTCAGATGTCAAAGGACAAGAAAACGTAAAGAGAGCATTGACAATTTCTGCTTCTGGAGGACATAATATAATTATGATTGGACCTCCTGGAAGTGGAAAAACAATGCTTGCAAAACGGCTTCCAACAATTCTTCCCGAACTTACTTTTGAAGAAGCAATTCAAACAACAAAGATACATTCAATTGCAGGACTTCTTCCTGTAAATTCACCAATAATTGCAACTCGTCCATTTCGTTCGCCACACCATACAATTTCTGATGCTGCACTTGTTGGTGGAGGTTCAATTCCAAGACCGGGGGAAATTTCGCTTGCTCATAATGGAGTTTTGTTTTTGGATGAACTTCCAGAATTTGCAAGAAATGTTTTAGAAGTTTTGCGACAACCTTTGGAAGATGGAAAAGTTACAATTTCTCGTTCTAAACTTTCTGTGGATTTTCCCGCAAACTTTATGCTTGTGTGTGCAATGAATCCTTGTCCTTGTGGAAATTTTTCTCACCCAACACAAACTTGTACTTGCACTCCTCAAATGATTCAACGATATATGGGAAAAATTTCTGGACCACTTTTGGATAGAATTGATTTACATATTGAAGTTCCAGTTGTGAAATTTCAAGAACTCACAGAAAAAAGAATTGGCGAAACTTCTGATGCAATTAGAAAAAAAGTAAATGAAGCAAGAAAAATACAACTTGAAAGATTTAAAGGAAAACAAATTTTTTCAAATTCTCAAATGCAATCAAAAGATATTCAACAATGGTGTAAACTTAATTCTGATGGAGAAAATTTATTGAAAAACGCAATGACAAAACTTGGACTTTCTGCTCGTGCATTTGATAGAATTCTAAAAGTTGCAAGAACAATCGCAGATTTAGACAATTCTAAAGACATTCAAACAAACCATATAGGTGAAGCAATTCAATATAGAAGTTTAGATAGAAATTTTTGGATTTAAAATA
>SXSO01000130.1 GCA_005792205.1 Bacteroidota bacterium
AATAAAAACTAAAAAAATTTAAACTTTTATTTTTTTGAGAAGTCAAAATTATGTTATGTCGAAAGTTTTTTAAAAAAAATTGTAATTCTTGACAAAATAATTTCATATATTCTTACGGCTTTTAAGTCAATTATGTTGAAAAAATATTTTTACTTTGTTGTATTATTTAATTTTATCATTGTTTCGTTTCAAGAAACAGTTGCAAAAAAAATTGTACATAAGAAAAAACCATTTCTTTCAACTTATAAAGGAGCAAATTTAAATACAATTCTTGGTTCATATTATTCTGAAAGATTTGAAGTAGTTGATTTTCCTCCTTCTGGATGGTCTATTCAAAATGCCGATAGTGATTATACTTGGGAAAAAAAAGTTGCCGTTTCAAGTTATGGAATTGGACAAAATTCTGTTTTCATAAATTTTTACAACTATAATACTATAGGAGCAACTGATACTTTAAAATCACCAATGTTTTCAGAACTAACTGCAAATATTGGTGACTCATTAAAATTTGATTATGCATATGGATTTGCAAATACACTTGTTGGAGATACTTTAATTATTGCACTTTCAACTGATGGTGGAAACTCGTTTAATCAAATTTTATTTAAGAAAGGTGGCTCTCAACTTCAAACAGCAACTGATGATTTCGATTTTGTTCCAACTGAAAATCAATGGAAAACTACATCTGTAAAACTTCCTTCCAATGTTGTTGGAAATAATTGTGTGTTTGCGTTTATTACTAAAAATAATTTTGATAATAATTTATACATTGACAATATAAGAATTGGAACAATTCCAACTGTTGATGCTGTTTTAAGTTCTGTGATTTTACCACAAACTCAACTACTTGCAAATACTCCGATCTCAATTCAAGCAAAAGTTATGTGGTCTTCAAATTCAAATCCACCGTTTAACTTTGTGATGACATATAAAGAAAATTCTATACCACAAGATGAATATGATGGAGTAAGACAAAATTTTGTTCCTGGAATTTCTGGATGGAGTGGAAATCCAAAAACATATACAGCAACATTTTCTCAACCATTTATTAAACCAACAACAGGGAAAAGTAAAATTTATGTGAGATTTTTTATTGCAAGTGATGGTGATTCTTCAAATAACTATAACTATTCAGAAATTTTTGCAACTCATCTTATAACTGAATTTCCATATTTTGAAAATTTTGATTCCGATAGTGACAGTGGATGGTCAAGTTATGGAACAAATTTTATAAATGATTGGGTGAAAGGAACTCCATCCAAAACAAAAATTCAAAGTTCATATTCTGCTCCACATTGTTGGATAACAAAAGAAACGGGGAATTATTCCGATTTTGAAGATGCGTATGTTCTTTCTCCAATTTTTGATTTTAGAAGTTTGATTGAAGATCCAATTTTAAGTTTTTATCATAATTTTGATTTGGAAAATAATACTGATGGAGTTTTAATTGAATATGATATAGATGGAAATGGATTTGTGGCACTTGGAAATTTTGCTGATACAAATGGAGTTTATTGGTATAATTATGATGGAGAAATTGGACAACCAGGAATTTATGATGGTCCATGTTGGACAAGACAAAGTAGTGATACATTATATCAAAATGAAAACGGATGGATAAATTCAAAAATTTTTCTTTCGGAATTTGCAGGAATTGGAAAAGTTCAATTTCGGTTTCGTATTTTAACTGATTTGTCTTTCAGTTTAGAAGGATGGGCAATTGATGATATAAATATCACTTTTAAATTTGTGCCTTCTACAATTTCTGGAAAAATTTTTGATGATTTAAATTCAAACGGAATTTTAGATATTGGAGAAATGGGAATTTCAAATTGGAATATTTCATTGATAACTCAAAACACAACTGTTACACAATCTACAAATCAAAATGGTGATTTTAGATTTCTTGGACTTGTTGCTGGAAATTATACTCTTCAAAAATGGGATAAACAAAATTGGACTCATACTTCGCAAACTTTAATTCCTATTCAACTTGATAGTGCTCAAAATTTAATCAATCAAAATTTTGGGAGTTTTAAATATGGTTCAATCAGTGGAACATTTTTTTATGATGCAAACGCAAATGGAATTCGTGAAGAAGATGAAAGTGCTTTGCCAAATTGGAAAGTGAGAATTATTTCTTCCACAATAGATACTATAATTACTGCAAATAATTTTGGAAATTATAATTTGCAAAACATTTTATATGACAATTATACAATAAGTGAAATTTTAGAATTTGGATATAAACAAAGTTTTCCCGTTGCAAATGAAACTACTTTCACATTGATTTCTGGAATGAATATAAATTTGAATTTTGGAAATTTTCTTATCACAAGTTTATCAATAAATGTTCTTGAAGATGAAGATGGAAATTTTGAAACATCCTTTGATAGAACTCAAAAAGTTTGGAGAATTAAATTTTACAAAGATTCAATTTCTCAATCTACATTTATCAATTCTGTTTCTGATACTGTTTTAAAATATACTGGAAATGAAGGCAAATTTATTGTTGAATATGACGATAGTTTAAAATGGTCAACTCTTGGAAAAATTCAAAATGGATTTTCTCAAAGTGGAAATTATTCTTTTGATACAATAAATGTGAGTGGAGGAACTTCCAATTTTATTTCGCTTGTTAAATTTTTACCAAATAAAATTTTAATGAGAAATATAGAAGATTTGGATGGAAGTTTTTTTGCAACTGAACTTGATAGGATTCCAAAAATTTGGAAATTAAATATTGTGGCAATTGAAGGAACATCAACTCTTGATACTACAATTATAGATTCAGTTTTAATTGTAGAAAATCTTCCAAAAGGAAAATATGCAGTTTCAACAAGTGATAGTTTGGAATGGACTCATCTTGGAACTATTGCAAAAGCAATTGATAGAAATACAGTTACAAGAACAAAATCAAATAACGATACAATTACAATTGGATATGGAATTGATGGTGAAATTACATTTGTAAAATGGAAACAAAAACCAGATACTTTAAAGTTTAGAACTTTTTCCCAACTTCAGTTGAGTCAAAAATCTGCAAAGCTAAAACCAAGTAAAAAAATACCATATCCTATTCCAACTTATGGAAATGTAAGAGATTCAATTTTTGAAAAATCAATTCCAAAAGGAACTTATCTTTTAATTGGAATTTCACGCAAAGATAGTTTAAAATTTTATGGATGGGTAACATATTCAGGAGGAAAAGGAAAAGGAAAAACACTTGCGAAAATGCTTCCATCAACTATGCAAGCAGATTCATTTAAGCATAAAAAAGAAATGAAAAATCCGTCTTCACTGAAAAAAATAAATAATAAACTTTTTAGTGAAACAATTGCTCTTTCTATAAATATTCTTGGAAGTGACAATGAAGTTACAACATCTGATACAAGTGCAAAGTTTGGTGATTTATTTTATGAAGCAAGTGAAGATTCGCTTACTCCTTATTATGGAAAAACAATTCGTGAGATTAGAGAAATTATTGATACAGTTTTAACTTATGGAAAAAATTATCCTGAAATTGACTTCGTACGATTTGGAGATATTGTAGAAAAAATAAATTTGTCTTTTGCTTCAAGCGATTCACTTCGTTTGAGTGATACAGTTTCGCTTTTCAATGGGGGATTAAAACTCAAAGGATATAAATCAATAAAAGATGTTCCATTTTTAAGAAGAGATTTAGGAATTCCACCAAAAAATAATTACAACTTTCTCATTCAAAATAATTTTGTAAACGAGTTTAAACTTTTGCAAAATTTTCCAAACCCATTTAATCCAAAAACAACAATTTCGTTTTCGTTAGCGAATGTGGAAATTGTGTCATTAAAAATTTATGATGTTTTGGGTCGCGAGATTTCTGCACTAATCAACAACGAAGAAATGGAAAGTGGAACATACGAAATTGATTTTGACGCAAGTAATTTGAATAGTGGAATTTATTTCTACAAACTCACAACAGAAAATTTTTCTGAAATAAAAAAACTTCTTCTTCTAAAATAATTTTTTGGAACTTTCACAATGTTCAATTTGTTAAACTTACAAATAAAAATTTATCAATCAACAAAATAATAATTCTTATGTTAAAAAAAATCTTATTCGTATTCTTATTGGTTTTATGGACAAATAGTTTTTCTAATCCTAACTTTGTTAAAAAAACAAAACAAGGTTATCTTGGAGTTGTGATTGAAAACATTGTAAACAAAATCAGAACAAATGATAAAACTATAACAACAAGCCAAATCATTGTGAAAGAAGTTGTGGAAAATAGTCCCGCAGAAAAATGTGGATTAAAAGAAAACGATATTATTGTAAAAATAAATGGTGAAAAAATTGATGATGTTGAAAAATTCACTGAAAAAATTCGTGAGTTCAAACCAAATACAAAAATTTCACTTATTGTTTTAAGAGATGACAAAACTAAAACTTTTACACCAACATTATCTGAATTTGAAGGAGAAAAAAGTATTTCAATTGAAATTGATCATGAAGAAAATCATGAAGAAGACGATGATGATGAAAAAAAAATTGTGATAATTAAAAAAAGAATGAATGAATTTTCTGATGAATGCTGTAGTTGTGGTATGAAGTTTAGAAAATTAGGTCCTCAACTTGCAGAATATTTTGGAGTGAAAGAAGGTCTTCTTGTTGTGGAAGTTGAAAATGAAAGTGATGCTCAAAAAAGTGGTTTTAAAGCAGGTGATGTTATCGTGAAAGCAAATGGAGAAAGAGTAAATAATTTTGATGATATAATTGAAGTTGTGAGTGAAAATGAAGATGACAAAGAAATTTCATTTGAAGTTATGAGAAAAGAAAAAACAATTTCTCTTTTAGTGAAAATTGATAAAGAAAAATTATGTAAAGATAATTGTGAAGTGATGGGTTTTGAAAAACCTGGATTTGATTTTCCACACAAACGTATGT
>SXSO01000131.1 GCA_005792205.1 Bacteroidota bacterium
TTTCACAACTTCGTCTCTCATTTTTTTTTTCTTTTACAAATAGAATAAGTTCCTTCAAATTTTTTTCTATTGGTTCAGGATTTGTTCCTCCAAACGACGGATTGTATGTATTATGAATTTGCTCAATATCCAATATAGTTTGCATTATATTCATTCCAGCTCCAAACATTGAATCATGAAGTATTTTTACTTTAGATTTCTTAATTGCGGAAATATCAATTTTTGTTCGAATATAATCAATGTAAAATTTTGTGAAATCAACTTTTGCAATTTTCCCTCTTTGTAAATAATAATCAAAATTGTTTTTTAGAACTATTTTTTTGTCAGATAATTTTTTTTCAATTTGATTTATTGTTTCTGGAAAAGCAGCACCTCCAAAATTTTCTTTAATTTTATATCCATTATATTGTGGAGGATTATGACTTGCAGTTATAATAATTCCAAATGCAGCATTAAAGTTTTTAGTCATCAATGAAACCATTGGTGTTGTGCAAATGTGTTCAGAAAAAATTACTTTAAAATTATTTTCGGCAAAAACATTTGCAACTATTTGAGCAAATTCTCTTGACAAAAATCTTGCATCATATCCAACTACAATTCCATTTTTTCTTTTTGGAGATTTTTTAAAAAATTCAACGTTTGCAAATGCAACTTTACAAACATTTTCAAAAGTAAAATCTTCTGCTATAATACCTCTCCAACCATCAGTTCCAAATTTCATTTTTGATTGATTCATTTTTATTTATTTTTTACTTCTACAATTTTTATTTTGCTTGTAAAACCAGTAATAATTTCTACATTGTTTTTTGTAGTAGAAAAATATTTTGAAAGTATTTCAATAAGTTTTTCATTTGCTTTTCCATCAATTGGCAAAGCATTGATTTTAACATGTAAAACGTTGTTTTCTTTTTTTATTACTTCGGAAAATTTTGAATTTGTTTTAACTTGGATCCTATATTTCAAATTTCAATCATTTATTTTTAAAAGTGGAAACGAACCAAAACTTGCATAAATTCCATTTATTCCTAATTCTTCTTCTATGCGAAGAAGTTGATTATATTTTGCAATTCTATCACTTCTGCTTGCTGAACCAGTTTTTATTTGTCCAACATTTAGTGCAACTGATAAATCAGCAATTATTGTATCTTCTGTTTCACCACTTCTGTGACTAACAACGCATGAATATCCTGAACGATGAGCAAGTTCTATTGCGTCAAGTGTTTCAGTTAAAGTTCCAATTTGATTTAGTTTTATTAAAATTGAGTTTGCAATTCCTTGTTGAATTCCCATATTCAATCTCTCAACATTTGTAACAAATAAATCATCTCCAACAAGTTGAGTTTTGTTTCCAATTGTTTCTGTTAAAATTTTCCATCCATCAAAATCATTTTCCGACATTCCATCTTCAATTGAAATTATTGGATATTGTTTCACCCAATTTTCCCAATGTTTTGCCATTTGTTCAGAAGAAAATTTTTCTTGTGTAGATTTATAAAAAAGGTATTTCCCATTTTCATACATCTCACTTGTTGCAGGATCAAGTGCAATGAAAACATCTTTTCCACTTTTGTAATTTGCATTTTCAATTGCAGATAAAATCACTTCTATTGCTTCTTCATTTGATTTTAAACTTGGAGCATATCCTCCTTCATCTCCAACAGCAGTATTGTATCCTTTCTTTTTTAAAACATTTTTAAGTGAATGAAAAACTTCTGCACCAATTTGCAACGCATTTGAAAATGAATCTGCATTTACAGGCACAATCATAAATTCTTGAAAATCAACATTGTTATCTGCGTGTCGTCCACCATTTATTACATTCATCATTGGAACAGGAAGATATTTTGCATTTACTCCACCAATGTATCTATAAAGAGGAATATCAAATGATTTTGCAGAAACTTTTGCAACAGCAAGTGAAACAGCAAGAATTGCATTTGCTCCTAATTTGTTTTTATTTGGTGTCCCATCAAGTTCAATCATCAATTTATCAATTCCAATTTGATCTGTTGGATCAAATCCAATAAGTTCTGATGAAATTATATTGTTGATATTTTCAACTGCTTTTAGAACACCTTTTCCGTTGTAACGAGATTCTCCATCGCGAAGTTCAACAGATTCATATTCTCCTGTAGAAGCACCACTTGGAACAGATGCAAGTGCAGTGATTGATTCATCAACTTCAACTTCTGCTTCAACTGTTGGAAATCCTCTTGAATCAAGAATTTCTCTTGCAAAAATATTTGTTATTATAGACATAAATTTATTTTTTTTTATTTGAAAAATTGATATAGCATTAAATAAACTAAAACTCCAGTTATTGAAACATATAACCAAATTGGGTATGCAAATTTAACAATTTTTTTGTGAGATGAAAAATTTTCTTTTAATGCAAATCGGATTGCAACAATTGCTAAAATTGGGACGGAGATTGCAAGTGTTATATGTGGAATTAAAATTATAAAATAAATTGTTCTATAAATTCCTTCTCCTTTAAAAGATGCATTGAAAGAATTTGTTTCTACATATAAAAAATATTTATGCAATAGATAACTCAATAGAAAAAGCATAGAAACAAAAAATGCAGAAAGCATAAATTTTTTGTGTTGAGTTTGTTTTCCATTTTTTATTGCAATATATCCAAACAACAAAAAAACGAGGGAAATTAAATTTAATATTGCATTTATTTGTGGTAGTACTTCAACCATAAATTATTTGTTTTGTATAAGAAACTTTTTTATTGTAAAATATAATTCTTTCATTTTATTTTCGTCTTCACTATCGTAATAACCAATAATTTCTGCATTTGGATTTAATAAAATAAATTTTTGACTGTGTAAAATATAATCTGCTTGAGTCGTATCAATATCAAATGCAAGTTTGAAATCTTTTAAACTTAAATCATAGATATATTTTCTATCTCCAGTTAGAAATTGCCATTTTGTAGAATCATTTCCTTGATGTTTTGGACCAACTCCATATTGACTTGCATACTCCAAAAATTTTTGTGGAGTGTCATTTTTGGGATCAATAGAAATAGATAAAAATTTAACATTATCTTCATATTTAAACATTTGAAAAAATTCTAACATTTTTCCTGTCATCATTGGACAAGTTCCACTACAATTTGTGAAAATAAAATCTACAATTGTAATTTTATTTTTAAAATTATTTTTTGCAACTTCATTTCCATATTGATTTATCAATGTGAAATTGCGAATCGGAAATTGAATTTGATTTTTTATTTCATCATTTGTAGAATTATTTTTTTTCCAAATTCCATAAACAACAATCCCACAAATAAAAAATAGGAAAATAAACCACATAGATTTTTCAAAAATATTTTCTTTTCTCATTTTGTTTTTTTCACAAGTTGAATAGAAATAAAGAACGTCAACAAA
>SXSO01000132.1 GCA_005792205.1 Bacteroidota bacterium
AAAATTGGTTTTTGCCAATTCATAAATTTATGCAAACCTCCAACTTGTTTTAAAATTTCAACTCCAGGTTTTAGATATAAATGATATGTATTTCCTAAAATTATTTCAGCACCAATTTCATTTAATTCTCTTTGCTCAATTGCCTTCACTGTTCCAAGTGTTCCAACGGGCATAAAAATTGGTGTTTGAATTTTTCCACGAGTTGTTTCAATTAGACCAACTCTCGCTTTATTGGATTTTGCAAGAAGAGAAAATTTCATTGAAAAAATTATTGTTGAAGTTTTTTTATTTCATCACGAAGTTTTGCCGCAAATTCATAATCTTCTTTTTGAATCGCATCGTTCAATTTTTTTTGCAATTCTTCAAGTTTAGAATTTACAAGTTCTTCTTTGATAAAATCGGCTTCCATTCCTTCTTCATCTTGCAAAAATGATGCTTCTTTCATTACTTCTTCACTCACATAAATTGGAGATCCAAATCTAACCGCAAGTGCAATAGCATCACTTGGACGAGCATCTACTTCTTGATTATCAATTATTAGATAAGCATAATAAGTTCCATCTTTCAAATCATTGATAACAATTTCAGTTAAACTTACTTCTAATGCTTCAACTATATTTTTTATTAAATCATGAGTTAAAGGACGAGGTGGTTTTATTTTTTCCAATTCAAGTGCAATTGCTTGTGCTTCAAATGAACCAACAACTATTGGCAAACGACGTTTTCCATCTACTTCATTTAAAATCAAAGTGTAAGCACCACCACTTGTTGGAGTGGAAGAAATTCCAAGTATATCAACTAAAATTTTTTCCAATTTATTTTCCTAATATTTTTTTTACTTCAGAATTAAATGTTGGTAAAATTGTGAGTGCATCTCCAATAATTCCATAATCTGTAATTTGAAAAATTGGAGCATCTTTATCTTTGTTAATTGCAACAATACACTTTGAACTTGACATTCCCGCAAGATGCTGAATTGCTCCGGAAATTCCAACTGCAATGTAAAGATTTGGAGAAACTGTTTTTCCCGTTTGCCCAACTTGTTCATTGTGTGGCCTCCAACTTGCATCTACAACTGCGCGAGATGCTCCTGTTGCTGCGTTTAATGTGGAAGCAAGTTCTTCAATCAAAATAAAATTTTCAGGAGATTTCATTCCTCTTCCTCCAGAAATTATTACTGATGCTTCAACTACATCTGGTTTTCCAGTTGCAATAGATGTGGATTTTACAATTGATTTAAAATCATTTTCATTTAATGCGATTTCAATTTTTTCAATTTGAGAAGTGGATTCTTTTTTTTCAGCAACTTTAAAAACATTTGGTCGTAAACTAAAAATTTTTATTTCAGAATTTATCTTCACATCAATTAAAGATTTTCCTGAATATATTGAACGAGTTGCAATAAAGTTGCTATTCTCAAATTTCAAATTCACACAATCGTTTGCAAGTCCGCAATTTAATTTAATTGCTACAAGTGATGAAATCTCTTTCCCCATTTGTGTTGCGGGAAATAAAATGGTATCAATTGATTTTGATTTTACAGATTCTGAAAGAATTTTAGAATATGCTGCAGAAGATAAAAAATGTAATTTTTCATCTTCTGCCATTAAAACAGTTTTTGCTCCATAATTTTTTACTTCATCATAAAGCGATGAAATTTGATTTCCAATCAATAGAATTTCAAACTCAAAATTATTTTGTTGAGATAACTTTTGAGCAAATCCAATTGCTTCAAGTGACGTTCTTTTTAATTTGCCTTCTCGTTGTTCTGCAAATACAAGTATTTTCATTTTCAAAAAATTTGTTTAAAAAACTTTTGCTTCTTCGTGAAGAATTTTTACAAGTTCTGTGACTTGATTTTCTTCAAATATTTTTCTCTTTCTTTCGTTTGATGGTTTTGTCATAGAAATTGTTTCCACAAGCAAATCAAATTTGTTTGGAATTTTTTCTTCAATTTGTTTTGATTTAGATGCCATTATTCCTTTCAAAGATGGATATCTTGGTTCATTCAATCCTTTTTGTGCTGTAATTACACATGGAATACTTGTTTCTACAACTTCTTTTCCACCTTCAATTTCTCTTTCACAAACTACTTTTTTATCTGTAATTTCCAACTTCACAACATTTGAAACAACAGAAATTGAAAGAAGTTCCGCAATATAAATTCCAAGTTGTTCACCATAATAATCTATAGATTGTTTGCCAAAGAAAATTATATCTGCATTATGATTTTTAATTTCTTCTGAAATTGCTTTTGCAACAGAAATTGAATCTCTCTCACTTTCATCTTTCAAAAGAATGGCTTTATCAACTCCTATTGCAAGTGATTTTCTCAAACTTTCTTTATGTGATTCATTTCCAAGAGAAATTGCAATAACTTCTCCACCAAATTTTTCTTTTGTTTTTAGTGCTTCTTCAATTGCAAATTCATCATAAGGATTTAAAATCCAATTTACATTTGTTTTGTCAATTGATTTTCCATCTTGTGAAACATTTACTTTTGTCTCAGTATCAGGAGTGTGATTTATACAGACAACGATTTTCATTTTATTACTTAAAAAATTTTGCAAAATATACTTAAAAAAATTTTCTTTTAAATTTGGAGTTTTTATAAATTGTAACCTCAAAATAATTTAAATTTATCCCTATCATCGTTTATTTTTTTTGATATATTTTAGTATTGAAAAAAAATTATTTATGCAAAAATTGACTTATGATGAAATTTCTAAAACCCGTTTTACAAAACATGAATTGAAACTTCTTCCAAAATTTCCAATTTATGTACTTGCAGAAAATATCAGAAGTGCATATAATGTTGGTTCAATTTTTAGAACATCTGATGGAGCAAGAATTGAAAAACTTTTTTTGAGTGGAGTGAGTGCATTTCCACCGAATAAAAATGTAGAAAAAACTGCTCTTGGTTCAACAGAAACAGTGAATTGGGAATACAAAAAAAATTCAATTGATATAATAAGAGAATTAAAATCTCAAAAAATTTCAATCTGTATTTTAGAACATACAAATAAAAGCATTCCTTATTGTGATTTTCCAAAAAAAGAATTTCCTGTATGTTTGGTTGTGGGAAATGAGATTACAGGGATTTCAAATGAAGTAGTAAATGAAGCAGATCTTGCAATTGAAGTACCAATGTTTGGATTAAAACAATCTTTAAACGCATCTATTGCTTATGGAATTGCTTTGTTTGAACTTGTCAAAATTTTTCAAACAAGAGTGTAAAAATTTTCTTTCTCGTATGTGTGAATGTATAAAATGTTTGCTCTCACAAGTGTCACAAACGTGCGAATTGCTCTTCTTTTTCCAATGTTTGCAACATGGCAAAATTCTTGTAAAGTTATTTTTTTATTTTTTTCTAAATAGTCAAACAACAATTTTTCTTTTTCTGTAATTAGAATTTTTATTGGTTTGTTGGCTCTTTGTGATTCCATAATTTTTACAACTTCTTTACTCACTTCAAGAGTTTCATCTTCCACACGAATAAAAACTTTGGTTCCAATTTCAGTTTGAATTTCTTTGGAAATTTTATGCGGTTTATTTTTGCTTTCATCAATAGAACAAACTATCACATCTTTTTTTGAACTATATGGAATAATGTCTATACTAAATTCTATTTGTGGTTCGCATAAAAAATTTACAGCATAATTTATCAATTCAGTTTCTTCTTTTTCATTTTGAACTCCACAAACTGAACCATCGTCATCAACTCCAAAAAGTATAATTCCTCCACTTGTATTTGCAAATGCAGAAATTGTGCGAACAATTTTTTCGGGAGAAGAAACTTTTCTTTTAAATTCAATTTGTTTTCCTTCTCCACATTCAATTAGGTCATCAATATCAATTTTTTTCATTGTTGTCAAGATAATTTTGAAGTAAAATTGACGCAGCAATTTTATCAATCAAAGATTTATTTCTTCTCTCACTTTTTTTAGAAATAGTTTCCACAATTATTTTTTGAGCATAAACACTTGTGAATCTTTCATCATATAAAATTATTTCTCCCAAAAAATTTTTTTTTAATTCATCAGCAAATTTTTCTACTTCAAAACTTATTTCAGTTTTTTCTCCTTTCAAATTTTTTGGAAAACCAACTAAAATTTTTTCTACTTCATATTTTTTTAAAAGTTCAGAAAAATTTTGAAAAAAATTTTCGTCATTTGCAAATGTTCCAACTGAATTTGCAATGATTTTTAATGGATCACTTATTGAAATCCCAATTCGTTTTTTTCCGTAATCAATAGCCAAAATTCTTTTCATATTTCTTCAAATCGTTTTGCAAATTTTACCCCTTTTATTTTTTTTATACTTTCTACGATACTATTCAAATGTGTTTTATCAACAACATCAAGTACAATCAATCCTTCAAAAAAACCATCTTTTGCATCAATATTTATGCTTCTTATATTTAAAGTTTTAGAACTATAAATTGTATTTGATAAATCATAAACAATTCCTGAACGATCATTTCCATTAACTTTTATTGCCGCAGGAAAATATTTATTCTTTTCATTTGGCCACTCAACAGATACAATTCTATTTTGAGATTCTTGTGAGAGAACTAAAATATTTTTACACTTTTTGCGATGAATTTTTATTCCTTCGCCAACTGTTACAAAACCAACTATCTCATCTCCAGGAATCGGATGACAACAGTTTGCAAAACTATATTTTATTCCTTTTATATCTCCAAAAAATGAAATTTCACTTACAATTTTTCTTGCAACATCCACAAAATTGGCAAAATAATTTTTCTCATTTGAAATAACAATTGTTTCATCTTTGTTTGTAGTATATTTTTCTAACACTAAAATTACATTTTCAATCTCAATTTTTTTTTCGGCAATTGCTGAATAAAATTGACTTTGTGAATGAAAGTGAAACTCCTTAATAAGTAATTGAAAAATATCTTCACTCAATTTTATCTTATTTCTTTTCACATATTTTTCAAAAATTTCTTTTCCTTCATCAGAAAGTTTTTTTTCGTTATCGTGAAAAAATTTTCTTATTCTTTGTTTTGCTCTACTTGTTATTACAATTCTTTCCCAATCAAGCGATGGCGTTTGATTTTTAGAAGTTAAAATTTCAACTTGATCTCCTGTTTGAAGTTTTGTATCAAGTGGAAGTATTTTTCCATTTACTTTTGCTCCAATACAATGCATTCCAACATCTGTATGAACTGAAAATGCAAAATCAATTGGAGTTGAACCATAAGGTAAAATTTTTAGTTCACCTTTTGGAGTAAAAATATAAATTTCCCTTTGATATAATTGTTGTTTAATACTTTCTACAACTTGATTTAATGGAACATTATTAAGGTTTTCAATAATCTCGCGAGTACTATTTATCCATTCTTGCATCTCTTCATCGCCTATTGCGGAAATTCCTTTATATCGCCAATGTGCAGCAATTCCTTTTTCAGCAACTTCATGCATTACTTTTGTTCTTATCTGAACTTCAATTTTTTTTCCATCATCTCCAAAAACAACTGTGTGAAGCGATTGGTAATTGTTTCTTTTTTTAGTTGCAATATAATCTTTAAATGTTCCCGGAACTGCTTGATAAACTGAATTTACAATTTCGCTATACACAGCATAACAATTAGAAATTTCATCACTATCTAAAACAATTCTTACAGCAAATATATCATTGATATCATCAATTTGTTTGTTTTGCATTTTCATTTTCTGATAAATGCTAAATAAATTTTTTGGTCTCCCATAAACTGAAAATTTGTATCCTTTTATTTTCAAATGTGTTTCAATTGGTTGAATAAAATTTTTTATGTAAGATTCTCTCTCTTTTCTTTTTTGTGAAATTCGTCTTGCAAGTTCATCATATTCATCTGCGTAAAGATATTTAAACGCAATGTCTTCAAGTTCCCATTTAATTTTTGCAAGTCCAAAAAGATGAGCAAGTGGAACATAAAGTTCCATTGTTTCTTGTGAGATTCTAATTTTTTTTTCTTGTGAATGAAATTCAAGTGTTCGCATATTATGAAGACGATCAGCAAACTTTATGAGAATTACACGAATATCATTTGCAACCGCAATAAAAAGTTTTCTGTAATTTTCTGCTTGTTTGATTTCATAACCTTCAAGTATATCTTTAATTTTTGTCAAACCATTTACAATATCAGCAATTGTATCTCCAAATTCTTCTTTGATACTATCTCTATCAATTTCATGATTTGATTCTTCAATTACATCATGCATCAAAGCAGCAGCAACTGAAATATCATCAAGTGGAATTTCGTCAGTAATAATTTTTGCAACTTGATAAGGATGATTAAAAAAAACGTCTCCCGATTTTCGCAATTGATTTTTATGTACATCAAAAGAAAAATAAAATGCTTTTTTAATTAAATGCTCATCAACTTTCTGAAAATTTTTTTTGCACAAAGATAAAATCAAATCAAGTTTCTTTTTTACGGCAACATCTTTCATTTTTTTTTCAATAATAATTGTAGAAAAAAAATACAAAAAAAAATCCTTTGTTAAAAAATAACAAAGGATTCTTTCGTACCCCCAACGAGATTCGAACTCGTGTTACAAGCTTGAAAAGCTCGTGTCCTAACCCCTAGACGATGGGGGCAAAAGTAAATTAAAAAACTCACTATGTGATCCCGGCGCGAGTCGAACGCGCAACCCTCAGCTTAGAAGGCTGATGCTCT
>SXSO01000133.1 GCA_005792205.1 Bacteroidota bacterium
AAAAAACTTTGTATCCCATTTTCTTTTAACGACGATAACGACTAAAAACTTATTTTACTAAAATCATTTTCTTCATTTCGGAAAAGTTATTTGTCGTGAGTTTATAAAAATAAATTCCACTGTTTAGATTATTTGCGTCAAAATCAATTTCGTAATATCCCGCATTTTTATTTTCATTCACAAGTGTTTTTATTTCACGACCTAAAACATCAAACACTTTTAAATTTACAAATCCACTTTTTGCAATTTCATATTTTATTTTTGTTTTCGGATTAAATGGATTTGGATAATTTTGTTTCAAAGAAAATTTTGTTGGAATAAAACTTATTTCATCATTTACACCAACTAACACACTCAAATTTATATTTGCAAAAATTGTGTCGGGAGAGTTTCCATATATTTTATATTTTGCAAAATAGTTTCCTGGCAAAATTCCATTGGGATGAATTCTTACATCAACAATAGTGCTATCAAGAGGCAAAAGTATTCCAAAATTTTTATCCACAGAAACCCAAGATAAAAGATCTTCTGTAAATAAAACCGCAAGATTATTATGCACATAATTTGCGTTATTTACAACTTGAAGAGCCGTTGTTCCATTTGCGTTTTCAATTCCAACTGTTGCAGAATTGAGAGATCCAATCATTGTGTTGTATTGAACTATTACATTTCCATTTTGTTCTATAATCATTTGAAATGTTACGCGATGTCCTTGATTTATGCTTCTTGCAACATTTGTAAATTGGACAATGAATTTTCCATTCGCATTGTAGTAATGAACTTCACCACCACTTGCTTGCGGATTTAGGTCATCCCAAAATCCATAAATTGCATTATTAGGAATAGAAGTAGAGGGAATTGTTCCATTCATAGAAGCGGCTGAACTTGACGTGAAACTTAAAAATCCATTTGAACAAACGCGAACGGAATCAAAATTATTTTCATAAAATGGGAATGAAAATCCAAGTGCAAATGGACCAACAATTTCATTATTTACAAGTTGAAGTTGTGTTCCAACATTTCTAATGTCAATCCAATTATATCTTGGACCATCACCTTCATCGCTATCTCTCCATATATATCCAAAACGATCAGGACCTCCTCTTCCTTCAATTGCAGAAGGCATTATCTCATCAATTTCAAAGAAGAGTGTATCTGTTCCACTATTTCGCAATGACATTTGTTGATGAAGAGTATCTTCTGTTGCTTGTGATGTAAATGAAAATGTGTTTGGAAAAACTTGTATATGAGCAATTCCAACCGCTTTTGCTTTTAGAAAAACTTCAGCAAAAGGAATATAGGGTGAATTGCTTGTGAAAGAAATTTTTCCACTGTCGCTTCCGGGAGTTTGTCGCGAATAGTGAATCAAAAACAAAACAGATTGATTTGTAGAAATTATTGCACTTGTTGGATAAAGTGTGAAATAAGAATTATTGGAACTTGCAGAAATTTCCAAATCGGTTAATCCACCGTTTTTTACAATCACAGAATCAGTTGCCATTTCGTTTAATCCAACAACGCCAAAATCAATATTTGTTCTATTCAGCAACATCAAAGCAGAATCAGCAAATTGAACTTGAAGATTAGCAGAAACAATAATTGCATCATCAATATCAGGATGAGAAATATTTACAAAAAGATTCGCATTGTAATTTTGACTTATTTCTAATCCTGTTGCATTTAGATTGACAGCGATTTCTTTTGTTTCATTTGGTTGTAAAATTCCATTCATTGGAGATGCAGAAATCCACGATGCATCTGGAAGGAAAAATTTTAACGCAAGTTCGTTGTGTAAATATGAAGCATTGAATACAGTTTGAAGTCCAATTGAACCATTGTTATTTTCAATTCCAATTGTTGTTGAAGTAATTGTTCCACCGTTAATTCCCATTTCAAGATATTGAATTAAAATTTCACCATTTGGTTTTAAAATGTATTCATAAGTATAATCGGGATTATTTACATTATAGCGATGAATGTTTGTGAATTGAATGACAAAATTTCCATCAACTAACTGATAATAAATTTTACTTTGACTAACAATTTCCAAATCATCCCAAAATCCTGCAATTATATTGTCTATTCCTCCTCCTGGAGTTGGAATTTGAGCATTTGTATATGTGTTTTGTGAAATAGAGTCAAAAGCCAAAAACCCATTAGAGGAAATATAAACACTCGTATAAGTTTCGCCATAGAATCCAAATGGGAATGGAATTGGAATGCGAATATATCCTTCATCTTGTCCTGAAAAAGTTCCTGTTGGTGTCCAATTAGATGCTGAATCAATCATTATTCCAGTTGATGAAATATCTAACCAATTAAATTCTGGACCGTTACTTTCATCAGAATCAATCCACTCGTAACCAAATTCATCAGGACCTCCACTTCCTTCAGTTTGAGTAATTCCACTGCGAAAATCTTCTTCATCTTTTTTCAATTCGTCATATGAAAAATTTACAGATTGTATATTTCGTTCTTTCCTTTTTTGCTCTCGTTTCATTGCATTATCATCAGAAATACGAAATGGAACTTCGCTATTTGTAGTATTCGTTAAAGTTAAAATATGTGTTGACGTTTGACCATTTGCAAGTGTATCAGAAATTTCTTGTGGAAGAACTTCTACAACAGATTTTAAACTTACTTCCATATTGTATGTTTGGTTTTCAATGATTTCTATATTTTCAAAAACTTGCGTTGCAAAAGGAGATGGAGCATTTACAACAACTTTGTAAACTCCTTGTGGAAGAGGAGTTGTAAAAATCCCATTTATTGAATCAGTTGCACCCTCTACAACAACTTGATCGTTGAAAAATATTTTTACATTTGATGAAATTATAATATTTGCATTGTCAAAAGTGTGAATTAAAAGCATTCCACCGGGAGCAGGAAAAAGTTCAATATTTTTTTCAACAGTATCATCCAAGGCAATTGTAATTGTATCTGTGAAAGTTATAAACCCAAATTTTTGAGCACGAATTGTATAAGTAGCAAATGTATTTGGCGTATCAATTTTTGCATATACAAGAAATTTTCCTTCATCATTAGTTACAGATGAAACTTGTAAAATGCTATCTGTGAAATCTACATTCACATCACTTACAGCATTTCCATTGCTTGTAACTGTTCCACTTACTTTTCCAACATTTAACGGAAGTGAAAGATATGTTTTCCAAACATCTATGATTCCTTTTCCATAATCATTATCTTCGCCAACGGTTCCCAAGTCCGTTGCACTTTTGTAGAGATAATATTTAAGTTCAGTTCCCGTTAAAAATGGAGCTGCTTGACGAAGTAAGGCAATTGCTCCTGCAACATGTGGAGAAGCCATTGACGTTCCATCAAGATATCTAAATCCATTTGTTCCCGTTGCTGAACGAACATTTACTCCGGGAGCAGAAACTTCTGGTTTGATTGTCATTGAATCTGGTCCTGGACAAATTGATGGACCACGACTACTAAAACTTGCTATTGGATATGTTGGAGTATTTCCATCAACTGCTCCAACAGAAAATATATTTACCGCAGATGAAATTCTATTTTTTGGAGGAGTAATAGTTGATGGACTTGGTCCAGAATTTCCTGCTGAAAAAACAACTGCTGTTCCAAGTGCTTCCACCGCATCAATTACATCCCAATATCCTCCCGCTCCGTTACATTGAGATGATGCAACTTCGGGATCATACCAAGAATTATTTATTGCATCAGGAACATCATTCATTGTGTTGATATTGCTATCAGGATTTGCGGCCCATTGAAACGCTGCAATTGATTTGGACGTATGAGGGGATGAGGTTAATGTTTTTGCTGCAATCCATTGGGCTTGTGGAGCAACGCCTAATGTGTCGTGAGATGATTCATAAAGTCCGCACATAATTCCCATTGTATGAGTTCCATGTTGACTTCCTCCATCGCCATCAGTTGGAAAATTAGTATTTGTTTCAGGATCAAACCACGCCCATTTGGGATTTATTCCAACTTGTGTTCCTCTCCATCTTGTCTTGAACGAAAGATTATTTCCTTCAACACCAGTATCAATATTCATAACTAATCTTCCAAGTCCCGTTATTCCAATTTCCCAAAGTTTATTTGCTTTAATTGCACGAAGTCCCGGTTCGCTTGCATTTGGATTTGCAGATGTAAGTTGATTATTTAGTGGGTTTTCTCTTTTCAAAAGAGCATCATAATAAATCATTTCAACTTCATCAAACTCAGCAATTTCGTAAATTACATTTGGAGTTGCTTTTAATGCAATAAGATTTCTTATCCAAAATAGTTGAATGTCAGAAATAGATTCATCATTTTTGAATATCTCAATTTTATCCATAAAAATTGGTTGCGACTGTTCTGTTACTGTTTGAAGTGCTGTTATGATGGTATTATATCTAAATTCTGGTGAAACTCTTTTTCCAAAACCAACTGATTCTTGAAGCAAAATTTCCATCTGTTCCAAATCAACTTGGTCTTTCATATAAATTATCACGGGAATTTTTTCAATTGAAGATGCTTCATTTAATTTTTTTTCTAATGCAGCATCAATTTCTGCAAATGATTTACTGGAGATTAAAAAAAGAATAATAAAAATAATATTACTGACTATTTTCTTCATTGCGATTTCTTGTTTGTTAGTTAAAAAATTTGAGTGAATATACAAACTTATTTTGCCAAAAATGAGTAAGTGAAGTAATTTTTTTATAAATAAATCATATAAATTTTGATGGCACATTTTTTTCCAATAAAAGTGCTCCATTTAATTTATCTATCTCATTTAATTTGTATCAAAAGGAAAGTTGTTTTATGTTAAAAAAAAAATTTGTACTTTTTGCAAGTATTTTTCAATTTATTACTTATTATAAAAGAAGAGGTTTCTATGCAATATTTAATACGATTTTTGATTTGTCTTTTACTTTTTCAAGTTTCTTTTTCACAAAACGAGTGGAAAAAATTAGAAACGAAAAACGATGAACAAAGTTTGCTCCAATGGGAACAACTTAAACAAAACGGAAAAATTCCAATTCCAAATGAAATAAAAAATAATGAAGTTCCTCAAATAAATTTTTCACAAAAATCAAATTCTTTCAACACGCTTTTAATTCCACTCGATAACAGTTTTACAACAGCAGGATTTCCAACAACTCAACGAAGCGATGATGGTTCAACAAACATAATTACACTTCCATTCACCTTTGATTTTTATGGAATAAGTTATACAACAGTTTATGTGAACAATAATGGAAATATTTCTTTTGGAACACCCTTTACCACATATTCATCGGTTTCATTTCCAATAAATGATTATCCAATGGTTGCTCCATTTTGGGCGGATGTGGATACTAGAAATTTATCAAGTGGATTAGTTTATTATAAACTTGAACAACATCGTTTTACTGTAATTTGGAATGAAGTTGGTTATTATAATAAAAAAGTTGATAAGAAAAATACATTCGAAGTTATTGTTACTGATGGACTTGACACAACAATTGGAATTGGAAATAATGTTGCTTTAAGTTTTGGAGATATGCAATGGACAACGGGTGATGCTTCTGGTGGAAGTGGTGGATTTGGTGGCACTCCTGCAACAGTTGGAATAAATAAAGGAGATGGAACAAACTATGCTTTGATTGGAAGATTTAATCATGCGGGAACTGATTATGATGGTCCTAGTGGAAATAACGATGGAATAAGTTATTTAGATTTTCAAACATTTACTTTTTATGTTGGGCAAGCAAGCAATAACATTGCCCCAATTGCACAAGGTTTGCCAAGTGGAAATATTTACAAAATTAATTCTGATTCTACTCTTTCCGATACAATCTCATTTTTAAGTCCTGAAACAAATCAAACAACTCACACAACTGTAGATTATGGAGATTTGACAAATTTCAATTTTACTTCCACAGATGGAAATGTTTCAAAAATAATTTTTAGTTATTCTCCAAATGTTTTAGATATTGGCACATATCCATTGATATTAACCGCAATTGATAATGGACTTCCTCCTGAAACTACAATGGTTTCTCTTGCAATTAAAATTGCTTCGTCAAAGGGAAATATAACAGGAAATAATTTTAACGACGCAAATGGAAATGGAATTAAAGATGCAAACGAAAGTGGACTTCAAAATTGGAAAATTTTTCTTTCGCAAAACGAGATTACAATTGACTCTACTTTAACTGATGTAAGTGGAAATTATTATTTCACACTCCTTGAACCGGGAAATTATACTATTTCACAAGAAATTCAAAATGGATGGAGACAAACATTTCCAAGTTCAACTCATTTGGTGACAGTTGTTGCGGGAGTTACTACGCAAAATATAAATTTTGGAAATGTGCAATCGTCATCAATTTCAGGATTAAATTTTTTTGATGCAAATGGAAATGGAATTAAAGATGCAAACGAAAATGGACTTCAAAATTGGGAAATTTTTCTTTCGCAAAATGAAATTACAATTGATTCTATTTTGACTGATGCAAATGGAAATTATATTTTTTCAAATTTAATTCTTGGAAATTATGTTGTAAGCGAAGAGCATCAATTAGGATGGAGACAAACGTTTCCTATTTCACAAACATATTCACTTACAATTTCAAGTGGAGAAAATATTACAAACATTGATTTTGGAAATACAAATCTTGGTTCAATTTCAGGATCTGTTTTTAACGACATAAATGGAAATGGAATCAAAGACGTAAACGAGATTTCAATTTCAAATCAAGAAATTGTTTTAAGTGGTTCAATCAACAATTCTACTTTCACTGATGCAAATGGAAATTATATTTTTGAAAACATTTCTCCCGCTACATACTATATTTCGCAAAATCTTTCGCAAGAATGGTTGCAAACACTTCCACAAAATTCTAATTATACAATTCAGCTTGGAAATGGAGAAATATCCATAAACAACAATTTTGGAAATTTTAAATATGGAAAAATTACGGGATTTAAGTTCAATGATTTAAATGTAAATGGAGTGAGAGATTTAAGTGATGTTGTAATTTCAAACTGGAAAATTTATTTGAGTGGAGCAAAAGTTGATTCTACGCTTACAGATGCAAGTGGCAATTACACATTTCCAAATTTAATTTATGGAACTTATACAATTCGCGAAGAACAAGTAAGTGGATGGATTCAAAAAACAGCAAATCCAAGTAATGTAAATGTTGTTAGTGGAACTTCTGCTGACGGAAAAATTTTTGGAAATTTTCAACCATTTTCTGTTTCGGGAAATGTATATGAAGATTTAAATGGAAATGGAACAAAAGATGAAGGTGAACCAAGTTTATCAAATTGGAAAGTAAAACTTTCTGGAACAAAACAAGATTCCACTTTAACTGATGCAAGTGGAAATTATATTTTCCAAAATTTGGGTGTTGGAGTTTATTCTGTAAAACAAATTGTTCAAACTGGTTTTGTGCAAACACACAATAATCCACCAAGTTATAGTTCTGTTCCAGGAACAAGTATTACAAATGTAAATTTTGGAAATTTCAAAAAAGTTGAATTTTCAGGAAATGTTTTTAATGACCATAATGGAAATGGCATTAAAGATATTGAGGACGTTTCGCTTTCAAGTTGGGAAATAACTTTGAGTGGAACAATGAATAAAAAAGATACAACAGATGAACTTGGAAATTACAAATTCACAGAAATTATTCATGGAACTTACAACATTTCTGAAACTGTAAAAAATGGATGGATTCAAACAAGTCCAAGTTATTTTAACATAAAACCAACAAGCAGAATAAATATTTGGAATTTGGATTTTGCCAATTTTGAACTTGGTTCAATTTCAGGAAAATTGTTTAACGATAAAAACGGGAATTCAATTTTTGATGTTGATGAACTTCCAATTTCAAATAGTGTTGTAACTTTGGGTGCTTCAACACATGTTGAAACTACAACAGATACAAATGGCGATTACAAGTTTTCTAATCTTATTCATCAAAATTATGTTGTGAATCAAATTGTTGCACAAAACTGGATTCAAACATTTCCTGAAAATTCATATTCAGTTGAAATTTTTAGTGGAGATAAAATTCAAAATAAAAATTTTGGAAACTTTGAACTTGGAAAAATTATAGGAACTGTTTGGAACGACAAAAATGGAAATTCAATTAGAGATGAATTTGACAATGGAATTGAAAACTGGAAAGTTTATCTTTTAAATTCCAATTCAGAAGTTATTGACAGTGTTTTGACAAGTTCAACCGGTGATTATGAAATTGATGGCATTGTTACTGGAACATATACAATTAAAGAAAAAATTCAATCTCATTGGAGACAAACATTTCCTGAAAATTTAACTCATTCAATTTCAATTGAAAGTGGAACAATCATTTCAAATATCAATTTTGGAAATGTAAAACTTTCTTCCATAAGTGGAATAAAATTCAATGATATCAATGTCAATTCCATTTTTGATGAAGATGAATTTGGTATTGAAAATTGGAAAATTTTTATTTCACAAAATGAAATTACAATTGATTCTACTTTCACCGATGTAAATGGAAATTATGTTTTTGAAAATTTAGATTTGGGAACTTACACAATTTCAATGGAAGCAAAAGATGAGTGGATTCAAACATTTCCCGAAAATAGTTTTTACGAAATTACAATTGATTTTGGTAAAGACAGTTCAAATAATAATTTTGGAAGTTATCATTTGAGCACAATTATTGTTCACAAATTTTTGGATGTCAATAATGATTTAGCAACAAGCGAAGATAGAATAAATATTGTTTGGCCAATTTCAATTTATAGAAATGATACACTTCTAATGTTTAGCGGAGATACAAGTTTAGTGCTTTATAATTTGCCTCCTGCAACTTATAAAATTGTGCAACGCGATTCAATGTATTGGACTCAACTGGGAATTATTGTAAATGAAAATGAAAATATTGATTCAACAAATCGTTTTATCGAAGTTACTATTGACAATGGGACAATTCTCAATGTAAATTTTGTAGATAAATATGTTCCCGATTATGTGAAATATCGTTCGTTTGCGTTATCTACAAGTTTTGCAGAAAAACCGGTAAAACTTAAACTTAAAAAAGGTTCACCACCACCACTTGCTACAATTGCAAATGTGAGAGATACTATTGCGAAATCACTTGGAGGACTTATTGTTGGAATTGCTCAACCGAAAACAAGTCCATATGCAAAAACTGTTGGATGGATAAAGTGGAAAACTGGTGCAGATGTTTCAAAATTTTATACTTCAATTGATACGGGAAAATCGTATCCTCTTGATTCAATAAGATTTAGTGGAAAGAAAACAAAACCGTTTTTGAAAGAAAATAAACCCGCAAAGAAAACTTATGTAAATCCACTTGCTCAATCAATGGGAATTTTCCGTTTAAATTTGGAAGCAACAAGTCGTGGAGTTGTGCAAAGTGATCCTGTTGGATATGATTACAGAGATTTGATATTTCTTCAACAAGGTAATTTATTTAATGGAATGTCGTTGAAAGAAATTGGTGATAGAGTTGATTCAATGATGACATTTTGGCAAAACTATACAACTGAAATTGGAATTTCTGTTCCAACTTATGATACAATAAATTCAATACTTGTGAGATTAAATTCAGCATTTTCTACTTCAATTGATACAACTGATATCACAGATTTAACATATCAATTTCTCACATTGAAAAGTGAAATTGCGGTTACAGACATTCCGTTTTTAATTCGCAATAGAGATTTGAAACTCCAAACATTTTCATTTGTAAGAAACGAAAGTTTTCCACAAGAATTTTCTCTTTCACAAAACTTTCCAAATCCGTTTAATCCGAATACAACAATTTCATTTTCGTTAGTGGATAATGAATTTGTTTCGTTAAAGATTTATGATATTTTAGGACGAGAAATAAAAACACTAATAAACAATGAAGAAATGGAAAGTGGATTTTACGAAATTGATTTTGATGCAACAAACTTAAATAGTGGAATATATTTCTATAAACTCACAACAAATAATTTTTCCGAAATGAAGAAAATGATTTTAGTGAAATAAAGTTTTTGTTATCGTCGTTAAAAATTGGGACACGAAGTTTTTTTGTGTCCCTTTTTTATTGAAATAATAAACGATTTCATCCAAAAAATGGAGTATTTTTCTCCAAAATTGGAGTGTTTTTTCACACAAGAAGAGAGTTTTTCCTCGTCGGAATGGTTTACTTTTGACCGAAATGATATTACTTTTGCAAAAATACACTCTACTTTCGGAAAAATATCCTCGTTTCGGTCACAAACATAGTCTTCCGACGCAAAAAACAAGGCATTTTGTTCCGAAACGGTACAAAATTATTGAGTGAAATCGCCATATTACAAAAAGTCATTTTATTACAATGTCAATCAATTTGTTGTATTAACAAATTAACTAAAAAGGACTTATAGAAAAACCCTAAGTTCTTTTTATTATGAAAATATTAACTAACAAGAATATGAAATTTATGTATATTTCACACATATTTTTAAAACAACTATGAACTATTCAGATATTCAAAACTTACTCGGAAACGAAACTGAATCACTTTTATCTTATGAATGCAAAACAATTTCCAAATCATTACTTCATACACCATCAAGTGATTTTGTAGATAAAGTTTGGGCAAGTTCAGATAGAAACCCAAATGTACTACGAAACATGCAACATATTTTTAATTCAGGAAGATTGAGTAAAACCGGATATCTTTCAATTCTTCCAGTGGATCAAGGAATTGAACACAGTGCAGGAGCATCATTTGCACCAAATCCAATTTATTTTGATCCTGAAAATATTATCAAACTTGCACTTGAAGGAGGATGTAATGCAGTCGCAACAACACTTGGGGTTTTAGGTTCTGTTGCAAGAAAATATGTTCATAAAATTCCATTTCTTTTAAAGTTTAATCACAATGAATTTCTTTCGTATCCAAATTCGCATGACCAAATAATTTTTGCATCAATTGAACAAGCATTTGATATGGGTGCAATTGCCGTTGGAGCAACAATTTATTTTGGTTCAGAAGAATCCAAAAGACAAATTCAAGAAGTTTCACTTGCATTTGAAAAAGCACATTCACTTGGAATGGTTACTGTTTTATGGTGTTATTTGCGAAATAACAATTTCAAAAAAGATATAGATTATCATCTCGCAGCAGATTTAACGGGACAAGCAAACCATCTTGGTGCAACAATTGGTGCTGATATTGTGAAACAAAAACTTCCCGAAAATAACGGTGGATTTACTGCGCTTAATTTTGGAAAAAGTCATAAAAAAATGTATTCTGAACTTTGCTCTGAACATCCAATTGATTTGTGTCGTTATCAAGTTGCAAATAATTATATGGGGAGAGTTGGTTTAATAAATTCTGGAGGAGCCTCAGGAAATAACGATATAGCAGAAGCAGTCAAAACTGCTGTGATAAATAAACGAGCAGGTGGAATGGGACTTATTTCTGGAAGAAAAGCATTTCAAAAAGAAATGAAAGAAGGAATTAAAATCCTCAATGCAATTCAAGATATTTATCTTTGTAAAGAAGTTACAATTGCATAATTTTTTTTAACATTCTTTCTACTAATTTATGAATGAACCTCCTATAAGTTTATTGCAAAAGGTAAAAAATCTTTTTATCGGAAAAGCAATAAATCCTTTTGATAAAAATATATTTCACAACATTTCGCTAATTGCGTTTTTTGCTTGGGTTGGTCTTGGAGCAGATGGAATTTCATCTGCTTGTTACGGACCAGAAGAGGCATTTCTTGCTTTGAAAAATCATCATAACCTTGCAATTTTTGTTGGAATAGCATCAGCAATTACAATTTTTTTAATAAGTTCAAGTTACTCTCAAATTATTGAACTTTTTCCCACAGGAGGAGGAGGATATGTTGTTGCAAGTAAATTATTGAATCCAACTTTTGGTGTTATTTCAGGATGTGCTTTGATTATTGATTACGTTTTGACAATCACGGTTTCAATTGCAAGTGGTGCTGATGCATTATTTAGTTTGTTTCCACAATCATTTCATATTTATAAATTTACTTTTGCAATTTTTGGTGTTGTATTTATGACAATTCTAAATTTAAGAGGAACAAAAGAATCAATTTCTGTTTTGCTTCCAATATTTTTAGTTTTTCTTGTAACACATGTATTTGCAATAGTTTATTCAATTTCAACACACGCATATACATTTCCTGTAGTTATTTCTTCAATTGGAAATGAACTCCATTCAATTCCAAATGAAATTGGATTTTTTGGATTGTTTTTACTTCTTCTTCGTGCTTATAGTATGGGAGCAGGAACTTTTACAGGTATTGAAGCAGTTAGTAATGGGCTTCAAATTTTAAGAGAACCAAGAGTTCAAACAGGAAAAAGAACAATGCGATATATGGCAATTTCACTTGCAGTTACAGTCGTTGGATTGATGTTGGCATATTTACTTTTTCAAGTTGAACATGCACCGGGAAAAACATTGAATGCGGTTTTATTTGAAAAAATGACAAGTAGTTGGGGTGGAAATTCAGGATATATTTTTGTATTTACAATTTTAGTTTCAGAAGCAGCAATACTTTTTGTTGCAGCACAAGCAGGATTTATTGGAGGTCCAAGAGTTATTTCTACAATGGCAATTGATAAATGGTTTCCATCGCAGTTTGCAATGTTAAGTGATCGTCTCGTGATGCAAAATGGAGTTATACTTATGGGAGTTGCTGTATTTATCACAATGATTTTTACAGCTGGTTCAGTTAAACTACTTATTATTTTGTATAGTATAAATGTGTTTATCACATTTGCGTTATCTTTATTTGGAGTTGTAAAACATTGGTGGAAAACAAGAAACGAAAATAAAAATTGGAAGAGAAAAATTTTTGTAAGTGGAAGTGGATTTTTACTTTCGTCAATAATTTTGGTTTCGGTTGTAGTTTTAAAATTTGAAGAAGGTGGATGGCTCACACTTTTGATAACATCATCGCTTGTTGCTATTGTTTTGTTAATCAAAAAACATTACATCAGAACGGCAAATCTTTTGAAACGACTTGATGCACTTGTAGTTTCTGCTGCTGATATGTCTCAATCAAAATTTGAGTTAGAAAATGAAAAACCTAAATATAATCCCAAATCTAAAACAGCAGTTTTTCTTGTAAACGGATTCAATGGAATTGGTCTTCATACATTGCTCAATGTGATAAAAACATTTCCAAATATGTTTGAAAATTTTGTCTTTGTAGAAATTGGAATTTTTGATGTTGGAAACTTCAAAGGAGTTCAAGAAGTAGAATTTTTGAAACGAAAAGTTCAAAGCGATTTGGATAAGTATATTGAATTTATGAACCGTCACGGATATTATGCAGAAGGAATTTCTTCATTTGGAACCGATGTTGTTCAAGAGATAAATGATTTGTTACCAGAAATTTTGAAACAACATCCATCATCAGTATTTTTTGGAGGACAACTTGTATTTCCCGATAGTTCCTTTTTTTCACGATGGCTTCATAATTACACAATTTTTTCACTTCAAAGAAGGTTCTATCAACAAGGTGTTCCTGTTATTGTTTTACCAATACGTGTGTAAAAAAAATTTGAGAAATAAAATATTTAGAAATTTAAAATTTCATTTACTCCATCGTATGGATTTTTTTTATGAGATTTTATTTCATTTAAAAGCAATTCCAATTGAAACTTTTTTTCATCGTTCCAAAAATTGGAAACAAGTTTTTCATTTATGAGTTCAAAAAGTTTATTTTCAATTCTATTTTCTCTTCGTTTTTGAAACTCATTATTTTCTTCCATATTTTTTTTATGGTTTTCAATCATCGTTGCAATTTCAAAAATTCCTTTTCCATCTTTTGCAATTGTTGGAATAACATCGGGAATCCATGTTTTTTCGGTGTGATTTAAAAATTTTGTAGAAAATCCAATTACATTTTTGATTGACATAATTGCTTGTTCAGAAGATGGTCTATCCGATTTGTTTAAGATAAAAAAATCCGCAATTTCCATAAGTCCTGCTTTCATTGCTTGAATTGAATCTCCTGATTCTGGAACAAGAACAACAATTGTGGTATCAGCAGATTTTGCAATATCAAGTTCAGATTGTCCAACACCAACTGTTTCCATCAAAACTATATCATACTTTGCGGCATCAAAAATATCTGCAACTTCTTTTGTTTTTTTAGAAAGTCCTCCAAGCGAACCACGAGATGCCATTGAACGAATAAATATATTTTGATGACTTTCAACTTCACTCATTCTAATTCTATCTCCAAGTAAAGCACCACCAGTAAATGGACTTGTTGGATCAACAGCAATTATTGCAACACTTTTATTTTCTTTCACATAGTGAAGAGCAAGTTTATTTGTGATTGTACTTTTTCCTGCTCCAGGAGGTCCTGTAATTCCAATTCTATATGCAGTTCCAGTTTTTGGAAAAATTTCTTTTAAAAGTTCAGTTGAAAAATTTTCCTCGTTTTCAATTATTGAAATTGCTTTTGAAATTGTTCGCTTATCTTTTTCAAAAATTTTTTGTGCGATTTTTTTTACATCCATTATTCAAAACTTAAAAATCCAAGAATACGAGAAAGTTCTTGTGTGAGTTTTTCTCTTTCAAATTTTGAAACAAATTCATCGTTTCCTTTCGGTAAATTATTTTTTCCAAACAGATGAAAAAGTTCCAAAATTCTTTTTTCCATATTTTCAACATCATTCAAATCCACAACAAAGCCAACTTTACTCTCTTCAATTAAATGTTTCAAATAGCCATTTGAAACATTTGCTAAAATTGGTTTTTTACTTCCAAAGTATTCGTAAAGTTTTCCGGGAGATTGAGAATCATTATCAACTGCGATGAATAAAATATCTGACTCACAAATTTTTTGAACACACTCTTTATGCTGAAGATATCCAACAAACTTTACATTTTCCTGTAACTTTAATTTTTCAATCAATTTTTTTTCGTTAGATCTTTCTTTTCCAATAAATTCGACTTCAATTTTATTTTTCAAACTTGTGTTTTTTGCAAATAAATTTTTCAATGCAATTAGAAACGTGTTTGGAGTTCTTTTTCCATAAAAAATTCCAGCATGTGTAATTCGCATTTTATTGTCGCTTCGTTTTGAATTTTCATTTGGAAAATCAGATTTATCAAATCCTTGTGAAAGAATGTGAATATCATTATACTGCACTCGAAGATGTTTTTTTAAAATCAATTCTTTTACTTTTCTATTTGTCGTAAAAATTTTAGATGAAGCACGTATAATTTTTTTTTCTTTTCGCAAGTTTAAAAAATAATGAAACGGAGTTGGAAAATATTTAAATGGATTATCCATCCACGAATCTCTATAATCAACAACAAGAGGAACATTATATTTGTATCGCAATTCCATTCCAATTAAAAAATCTGTCCACGGAGGTGCTGTTGCAAAAATTATTTCAAATTTTTTTTCCTGAAAAAGAGCATCTGCTTTTTTCAAAACTTTTTTTCTCCAAAAAATTTTATTGTCAGGAATAAAAAAAAAGTCACTTGTAAATTGAAATAGTTTTCGCACAAATTCAGAAGGCATCTTTATGTTTTCTTTTTTGCGAAATAAAAAATTTGGATCAAGCGAACCAACTCGCACAATTTCAATATCTGCGATATCTTTTATTTCTTCCAATAACGAATAATCTTGTGCAAAATATCCCGTTGGAGTTATAGTTAAAACAGTTGGTTTCCATCCAAATTGAGGAAGATATTTTACGAACTTCAAAGTTCTTTGTACTCCACTTAAACCAAGTGGTGGAAAATAATATGCAATAATTAGAATATTTCTTTTTTCATTCATCATAAACTAAATAACTTTTTTTCTGATTTAGTTAAAACTCTGCAACCATCTTTTTCAACAACAACAATATCTTCAATTCGAACTCCACCTAAATTTGGAAAATAAATTCCCGGTTCAATTGTAATTATATTTCCTTCTTCAAGTAGAAATTTGTTTTGAGAATTTAAAATTGGAAATTCATGAATTTGAAGCCCAACTCCGTGTCCAAGTGAATGATTGAAAAATTTTCCATATCCATTTTTTGAAATATAATTTCTTACAATTGCATCAAGTTTATTTGCGGCAATTCCACTTTTAACATTTTCAATCGCCTTTTGTTGAGCATCCAAAACTATTTGATAAATTTTTTTGAGTTTATGTGGAATTTTTCCAATTGCAACACTTCTTGTCATATCAGAATGATATCCATTTACAACGGTTCCAAAATCTAAAATTAAAATTTCTTTCTCACGAATTTTTTTTTGCGTTGGTCGTGCATGTGGAAGAACAGCATTTTTTCCACTTGCTACAATTGTTTCAAATGCATCGCAACTTCCACCAAGAAATTTTTGTAAATACGAAATTCTTGCTGCAATTTGATTTTCAGTTTTTCCAATTTTTATTTCATTTATGATTTTGGAAAATGTGGCATCCGTAATTTCAATCGCTTTTTCAATTTGCGAAATCTCATACGAATCTTTTTTAGAAATCAATTTTTCTAAAATGAATTCAACGGAAACAAACGCAATTTTTGGAAAGGTATTTTTTAAAAGTAAATAACTTGAATATGAAATTGTATTTTTGTCAAACGCAATTTTTTTGCACTTGTGAATTTCTTTATTTTTGCTTAATGCTGAAATCAAATTTTTTCCTCTTTCAGCAATAATTGTTTTCCAATTTTTTATTTCTAATTTAATTTGCTCTTTGTATCTTCCATCAGTTACAAAAATTGGTAGTTCGTTTTGAAAAATAATTCCAATTCCATTGCTTCCTGAAAAATTACTTATGTATCTTAAATGAGGAAGAAATGAAATAAAAATTGCATCCACTTTTTGTGAATGCAATTGCTGTTGCAAAATTTTTTCGCGAAAGTTTATTTTCAATTTTATTTTTCTGTTTGTAATTTACTCAAATGCAGCAAATCCCGTAATATCTTCTCCTATAATCAATGTATGCATTTCGTGAGTTCCTTCATAAGTTTTAACCGATTCTAAATTTGCCATATGTCTCATTATTGGATACTCGTTTAAAATTCCATTTGCTCCAAGAATTTCTCTTGCACTTCTTGAAATTTCTAATGCATGAAATATATTATTTCGCTTTGCCATTGAAACCTGTTGAAAGCGAAGTTTTCCATTATCTTTCAATCTTCCAAGTTGAACACACATAAGTTGCATCTTTGTAATTTCTGTAATCATATGCACAAGTTTTTCTTGTGTGATTTGAAATGCTGCAATTGGTTTTTTAAATTGAATTCTTGACTTTGCATAATTTAATGCACACTCATAACTTGCCATCGCAGCACCAATTCCTCCCCAAGCAATTCCATATCGTGCTTGATTTAAGCACATAAGTGGTGATTTTAATCCATCTGAAAGCGGAAGTAAATTTTCTTTTGGAATTTCACAGTTGTCAAATACAAGTTCAGAAGTTATTGATGCACGAAGAGAATGTTTGCCTTTCATCTCTGGAGCACTAAACCCTTTCGTATTTTTTTCTACAAGAAATCCTCTAATTTTTCCATTCAACTTTGCCCACACAACAGCAATGTCTGAAATTGTTCCATTTGTAATCCACATTTTTGCTCCATTCAAAACATATCCATTTGAAGTTTCTTCTGCTTTTGTAAGCATTCCACTTGGATTTGACCCAAAATCTGGTTCAGTTAAACCAAAGCAACCAATTTTTTTTCCACTTGCAAGTTGTGGAAGCCAAAACTTTTTCTGTTCTTCACTTCCAAAAGTATAAATTGGATACATAACCAAAGCACTTTGAACAGAGGCAAAACTTCTAATTCCACTATCTCCTCTTTCAAGTTCTTGCACAATTAAACCATATGCAACATTGTTCATATCACTTCCTCCATATTGTTGTGGAAGTGTTGGACCAAACATTCCAAGATTTGCCATTTCTTCTACAAGAAAAAATGGAAATGAACCGTCGTGATAATGTTTTTCTATGATTGGTAAAACTTTGTCTTCAACAAAATCTCTTACTGTATTGCGAACTAAAATCTCTTCTTTTGAAAGTAAACTTTCTATATTGTAGTAATCTACAAAATTAGTTTTTGCCATAATTTTTTTTTGAAAAATATGAAATTTTTAAAAAGTGATTAGTGTAATTTTTAAATTGTTATTTTACGCAAAAAAATTTCACAATTTGTTTTATATGAAAATAAATAAGTAAAAAAATTACTCTACTATTTCAATGGCAATTAAACTAACTTTCTTATCACTTTTTTGAACTCGCAAAAGAATTGAATCACCGTTTTTATGCGATTGTAAAACATTTGAAAAATCATTTGTAGAATTTATTTTCGTTCCATCAGCATCAAGTATAATGTCATTTTTTTGAATTCCACGTTTTGCAGCTTCAGAAAATCCATCTACATTTGAAACAAGAATTCCGGAAGTAACTTCACGAGATTTTTTTTGTTCATCTGTAAGTGGTTTCAAAGTAAATCCAATTTTATCAAATGTTTTAGAAGAAATTTCTTCTGGTTTATTTTCGTTGTCTTGAGAGTTTTTATTTTGAGAAACATCTTTCTCGTCATCTCTTGATTTGAGTGCAACTTTTTTTATTATTTCTTTTTTATCTCTAAAAATTTTAAGTGCAACGGTTTCTCCCGGATGATGTTTTGCAATTTGGCTTTGAAGTTCATTTGCAGCATTTACTTCAATTCCATCCACAGAAATAATAACGTCTCCTTGTTGAATTCCAGCACTTTCTCCTGCGCTTCCACTTTGTACAACTTGTACCAACACTCCTTGAACTTTTTCAAGACCAAGTGCTTTTGCCATTGTTTCATCAATTGTCTGAATCTGCACTCCGATATATCCACGACTAACTTTTCCATGTTCAATTAAATCAGAGATAACTGATTCCATCAAATTAGAAGGAATTGCAAAACCATATCCTTGATATCTTGCGTTTGTAGATGCAATTGCAGTATTTATTCCAATAAGTTCTCCATTTAAATTTACTAAAGCGCCACCGCTATTCCCCGGATTTATTGCAGCATCTGTTTGAATAAAATTTTCAATTCCATATCCTTTTTCATCTTGAATTACACCGAGATTTCCTCGTCCAATTGCACTGATAATTCCCGCAGTAACTGTTGATGTAAGTCCAAGTGGGTTTCCAACGGCTAATACAAATTCTCCAACTTCAGATAAATCAGAATTTCCAATTGCTGCTGCAGAAAGATCTGTTTCATCAATTTTAATCACAGCTAAATCAGTTGAAACATCTGTTCCAATAAGTTTTGCCGTATATTTTTTTTTGTTATCTAAAACAACTTCAATTCCATTTTCATTAGCATCATCTACAACATGATTGTTTGTTACAATATATCCATCTTTTCGTATAATAACCCCACTTCCACTTCCAATTTGTGGTTGCGATTTTATATCTGGAATATCAGGAAAAAATTTGAATAAATCATTTAGTTCATTCTCATGAACGTCTTTTGCTTTTGTTGTAACCGTAATGCTCACAACAGATGGTTTTATGATTTTAGAAATTTCCACAAAAGCATCAGATACGTTTTTTATTTGAAGATTTGATGTTTCATATTTTACATTTGTTTTTCGTTTAGGTTTTTCTTTTTCGTCTTTTGGAAAACTAAAAATTACAACTGCACTAAAAACAAGTATAATACATACTAATGATATTGAAACAATTAGATTTTTTTTTGAAAGATTATTCATAGATTTTATTAAACATTGTATTACTGAAATTTAAATTATGTTTATCAAAGTGAAATTTGAAATAAATATCTAAAAATTTTTGAAACTTTTGAAAGTCAGTTTTTTGAAACATTATTTTGTTGAAATTGTAATCAATTAACGTTTTTAGCTTTACAAAAGTTTCAGTTTCTATTTCAAATAGAGCCGAATTTTGTTGTTTACAATTTAAACAAATTGAACCGCCATTTTTGTAATCAAAAAAAATTTTTTTGTCAAGAAATTTAATTTCATTTTTACACGAAGTACAATTTTCAAACTGTATTTCAAATCCATTTATTTTTGCATATTCAAATTGAAATAAAATAAAAATTGTAAATATCGTTTCATTAGTAGATGAATCTAAATTTTTCAAAGTATTTGAAATCAAATTAAAAAGTGGTTCATTTTTTTCTTCTTCATGAGTTGTCTTTGCAACAATTTCCAAAATAGAAAATGCAATTAAAAGTTTTTCTAAATTATTTCTAATCTCCGGAAAAAAAAAGATGTTAGAACTTTCTGAAATAATTTGCAGTTTGCGTGAATCTTTCTTATGTATTATAACAGAACTTTGTGACATAACTTCAAGCGAAGACCCAAATTTTGTTTTCAATTTTCTTGAACCTTTTGCAATTACACTTATTTTCCCAAAATCTTTTGTGAAAAAAGTTATGATTTTACTTGATTCACCAAACTTTATTGATTTTAAAATTATTGCTTCTGTTTTGAAAATCATTTGGGAAGTTTCATTTTAAAAGTAGTCCCAACTCCAATTTTACTTTCTTGCAATTCCAGTTTTCCTTTATGATAATCTTCAACGATTCGTTTTGCAAGTGAAAGTCCTAATCCCCAACCTCTTTCTTTCGTTGTGAAACCGGGAGTAAAAATTTGCTTTTTCAATTTTCCTTCAATTCCCTTTCCGCTATCTGATACTTCAATTTCAATAGATTTTTCTTTTTCTTCTGTTTTGAAATTTATTTTTCCACTATTGTTTCCAATTGCGTCCAAAGAATTTTTTATCATATTTTCAAAAACCCATTCAATGAGTTCAAAATTGATTTTCGCATTTACAATATTTTTGCTTTGAATTTGAAACTGAATATTTTTTGTTCCAAATTGTGAATTTCTTTTTTCAAAATAATTTTTTGTTCTTTGAATTATTTCAACAATGTTTTCAGTTTTTAAATTTTCTTTTGAGCCAATTTTTGAAAATCTCTCTGCAATTTTATTTAATCGTACCACATCATTTTCCATTTCTTGAATTTCTTCAGAAGCAAATTTTGACTTTAAAATTTCAATCCATCCATTTAAACTTGAAAGAGGAGTTCCAAGTTGATGTGCAGTTTCTTTTGACATTCCAATCCAAATTTTATTTTGCTCATTTCGTTTCACATAACTAAATCCCATATATGCGACGAATATAAATAAAATTCCAAGTGTAATTTCAACTATTGGAAGTTGTTCAAGTTTTTCTGTTGTGTTTTGAAGTTGCAATACAGTTTTTGATTCGCCATAATGTATTTTTTCTAAAACTGTGTCTGTAAAAAATTGTGTTGGTGTTGGTTTTACTTTCACTAAAATTGGCGGAATTTTTTCATCCATTTTTTTTGCAAGTTGAATGATATACATTGTATCGTTTTTAGAAAAAAGTTTTTCTATATCAAGATTTTTAAATCCTTTTACAATTTTTTCATTCGCATCTGTTTCAATCATTGGAAAATCAATTGATGGAATTATTTTATCAAAGAAAAATTGATAATCCAAATTTGGATCTTCTGAACTTGCAATATATTCTAATGTGTTTGCGTAGAGTATCGCAATTTTTTTTTCACTTCTTAAAATCTCTTGAACAACTTTTTGTAGATGAGAAACTATTATTTGTGAGTAAATTAAAATTCCTACTGCTATCAAAAATGAAAATAGGAAAAGAAAAAATTTTATTTTAGTGGAAGAAACTCTTTGCATAAAGTATTGTGAAATTTACAATAAAAATAAATTTTTCATAAAACGAAAAAAGGACATTGTAAATTTTCCAATGTCCTTTTTAATAAAAAGTAATACACTTTATTTTATCAACTCACCTGATTTTTTAGTTCTCTTTTCAATATACTCCAAAACAACTGCGCTTGCGATATAAATTGAAGAATAGCTTCCTGTAACAATTCCAAATGTCAAAGCAAAGGCAAAGCCGCGATTTACTTCTCCTCCAAAAAGAAATATTACAAACACAACAAGAAAAATTGTTCCAGAAGTTATAATTGTTCGACTAAGTGTTTCATTTAAACTTTTATTCATCACATCAAATAAACTCATTGTGCGATGAATTTTTTGGTTTTCTCTAATTCTATCAAAAATAACAACGGTATCATTTACCGAAAGACCAACAAGCGTAAGAAGTGCTGCAATCATATTTTGATCAATTTCAAAATTTGTAAATGGAGTTAATCCATCCAAAAGCGAAATTACTCCAAGCGTTACAATTACATCATGAAATAATGCTACAACGGCACCTATTCCATAAATAAATTTAAACCTAATTCCTATATAAATCAATATTGCAAAAAGCGAAACAACAATCGCGTAAATTGCATTTGTTCTAAGTTCGCTTCCAACTTTGGGACCAATTTTTTGCTCTTGTAAAATTTTAGATGGATTTTTTGGAAATGACGTTTGAAGCGTAGAAACAATTTCATCAGCAACAGAATTTCCTTTTCCCTCTTTCGGCGTACGAATTAAAATTTTATTTTCCTCTCCATATTCTTTAATTTCCACTTGTTCAAAGTTGGCTTTTTGCATTGCATTTCTTATTTCAAAAATATTTGGCGGTGTTTGAAATTCCATAATTACTTCTGTTCCACCAAGGAAATCAATTCCAAAACCAATTCCTTTTGTAAAAAGTGATACTAATCCAATAATGATAACCAAAAGCGAACTCGTAAACCACATTTTTCGCTTTCCCATAAAATCTATATTTGTTTGTTTAAATAATCTCATAACATAATTGAATAAATAAAAATTATCCGAAACTTACTGTTCTTCCTGTACTTAAAATAGAATTAAAAATAATATGTGTAACCCAAATTGCGGTTATCATACTTACAACAATTCCAATCATAAGAGTTAAAGCAAAACCTTGAATTGATCCTGAACCGAATTGAAAAAGTACAACGGCAGTAATAAATGTAGTAACGTTTGAATCAAAAATTGCGGTAAATGCTTTTTTGTATCCCGCATCAATTGATGCTCTTAACGTTTTTCCAGTTGTCATTTCTTCATGAATTCTTTCATTGATTAAAACATTTGCATCAACAGCAACCGCCATACTTAAAATAATTCCTGCAATTCCGGGAAGTGTTAATGTTCCATCAAAAGTACTCAAAAGAATAAGTGTAAATAAGATATTTATTATTAATGCAAAATTTGCAATAACTCCTGAAAAATTGTAATACACAATCATAAATAAAACTGTAAGTACTAATGCTAATATAGAAGCAAATACTCCTTTTTGAATTGAATCGGCTCCTAAAGATGCTCCAACACTTTGTTGTTCAATGATTTCAACGGGTGCCGGAAGTGCTCCTGCTTTTAAAACGATTTCTAAAACATTTGCTTCTTTAATATCCATTCCTTCTATTTGAGAACCACCACCACTAATTTTTGAGCGAACAGTTGGAGCAGAATAGACGGAATTATCAAGTAAAATTGCTATTCGTTTATTTAGGTTTGCTCCTGTAATTCTTGCCCAATCTCTTGCTCCCTCTGAATTCATTTGCATATTTACAACAGGTTGATTTAATACAAAATCAACTTTTGCGTTTTCAACAACTCCTCCCGTTAATTCAGGTTCAAGTTTGGTAGAATATAAAGAAAAAAATCTTTTACCTTTATCATTTGTTCCAATTGGTTTTGCTGACCAATGAAATTGCATATCATTATCTGACAAAATTTTTTGGACTTCAGGAAGAGCTAAAACTTTATTTACGCTATCTTTATCTTGTTCCAAGACAAAACCTTCGTTGCCATTTTGTTGCGGTGGTTGAACAAGAACATAAAATGGAGATTCTCTTTTAATTTCTTCTTCTGATTTTTCCTTTTTTGTCGTTGAAGATGTCGTATCTTTTTTTGTTGTATCTACTTTTATTGTAGTATCAACACCATAACGAGTCATAAGAATTCCGTTTATTCCTTCATAAACTTTGGCAATGGATTCTATTTCTTTTAAAATTTTAAACTCTAAAAGAGCGGTTCCTTGAAGAAGAGTTCTCACTTGTCTTTGATCTTTTATTCCCGCAAGTTCAACGATGATTCTATTGTTTCCTTGTTTTTGAATTGTTGGTTCAGAAACTCCAAATTGATCCACTCTATTTCGGATAATTTCAAGACCTCTTTCTATTGCATTTTCTGATTCTTTTGTAAGACGAGCAATAATTTCATTATCACTTTCTTGTGGCGTATTGCTAAAATAAAAAGCAAAATTTGTATTTTCGTTTTTCAACTCATTTTGTAGAGAAGAAATTGGATTTACATCGTTTTCTTTTACGTCTTTTCTCACTTTATCAATTATTTTTTGAAATTTTGCATCTTTGTTTTGAGCAATGTTTTCAAACATTTTGACAATATCAACCTCTAATACTACTCGCATTCCTCCTTGCAAATCAAGTCCAAGCTTTAACGGTGTGATGTTTTCAATTTTTTCATTTGATTCGCTTATTCCAATAAATTGACTTATCGGTATCCAAAAAAAATACCCAATTCCTAAAAGCGTTACAAGTGTTATGAATATAATTCTATTTCTATACGTCTTCACAATAATTTACTCCATAAAGTTAGATAATAAAAAATTTAAAAAATGTTGTCAAATATACATTTTTTTTGAGTAAAAAATTTCAAATTAGGTTTATTTCTGTAAAATTTGAAATCAATTTTTTTTCTTTTGCAAGCTTAAATAAAAGTTCAAGAGATTGTTTTCCTATTTCTCCCATTGAAATTGTGAGTTCATTTACATACATTTTCACAAATTTTTCACCTAACTTACTGTCAATTCCGCGTCCCCATTGCATTGAATATGGAATTGATTCGCTTTGATGAGTGTATCCAAAATGAATACTTTCTTTTAATCCAAATGAAATTTTCTTTGCAAGTTCAATTCCCAAATCTTTTCTTACAACATCAAGTCCAAGTGGAAGTGGAAGTCCATTTGTTTTTTCATTCCAAAGTTCTCCAAAATCCAAAATTTTGTTGAACCCTTCATCTTTGTAAGTCAATTGTCCTTCGTGAATTAGAAGTCCCGCATCAAACGTTTCATCGTTTACTTTATTCATAATTTCATCAAATGGAATGTCTGTATTTTCTATGTCTTCGCAAAAAATTTTAAAGAGCAACGTTGCTGTTGTAAGTTTTCCGGGAGTTGCAATTTTTTTTCCTTTCAATTCTGAAAGTGATTTATATTTTTTAGAGACAATCACGGGACCATAATTTTCTCCAAAACTTCCTCCTGTTTCCATTATCCAATATTTATCTTCTACAAATGGATATGTGTGTGCAGAAATCGCAGTAACTTCAAGATCTCCTTCCATTGCTCTTTGATTTAAGGTTTGAATATCTTCAAGTTGGTGTTTGATTTTCACACCTTCAATTTTTACTTTTCCACTTGAAAGTCCAAAAAACATAAACGCATCATCAGGATCTGGAGAATGTCCAACACGAATAATTTTTTCTGTCATGATTTTTTTACTAAATAAATTGTTGCAATGCCAAATGTAAGTTGAAATTCTTTCCCTTCTTTGAAACCAATCTCATTTAAGATGTTTAAAAAATCTTTTCTATCGGGAAAACTTAAAACTGTATTTGGAAGATATTTATATGCATCAAAATTTTTTGAAATTATTTTTCCAATAAGCGGTAAAATGTGTTTGAAATAAAAAAAATAAATTTGTTTGAATAAAAATATTTTTGGTTTAGAAAATTCTAAAACCAAAAACACACCATTTTTTTTTAACACACGATAAATTTCTAAAAGTCCCTTTTTCAAGTTAGAAAAATTGCGTACTCCAAATGCAACAATCACAGAATCAAAACTTTCATTTTCAAACTTTAAATTTTCTGCAGCACAAACTTGAAGTTCAATTGTCTTGGAAAAATTTTTTGCTTCAATTTTTTGCTTTCCAATTTCAAGCATTTTTTCAGCAACATCAAGTCCAATAATTTTTTCGGGATTTAATTTCATTGCTTCAATTGAAAAATCACAAGTTCCACAAGCGATATCTAATATTTTTTTGGGAGAAAATTTTTCCAAAATTTTAATTGCTTTTCTTCTCCATAAAATATCTATTCCAAAACTCAAAGTATGATTTAATATATCATAACTTGAAGAAATGGAATTGAACATCTCTTTTATTTCGGTTTGCTTTTGTGTTTCTGATGTTTGAATTTCAAAAAAATTTTGCAAAGATACTTAAAAATGTTCTTTTATAATTTTGAAAAATTCTTAGTAACTTTGACTAAATTTTTTTAAATGCGATTTTCACTTCATTCAAAAATTCACAAAGCAACAGTTACAGAAGCCAATGTAAACTATGTTGGAAGCATCACAATTGATATTGATTTAATTGAGAAAGTCGGTTTTTTTATTGGCGAAAAAGTATTGGTCACAAGCAATACAAGTGGAGCAAGATTGGAAACATATGTTGTTGCGGGAGAAAGAAATTTAGGAACAGTTTGCATAAATGGTGCCGCTGCTCATTTGATAAAAGAAGGAGAAGAAATAATTATTATGGGATTTGAATTAAGCGATAAACCAATCGTTCCGACTGTGATTCTTGTTGATAAAAATAATAAGTTTGTAAAATATTTGCAAGAAAAACCTAATCAAAAAATTTAACTTTTTACATTTCCTTCCGCAAGAATTAATTCTTTTGTGTAGATGCGTTTATTATCAGAATTGAATTCATATTTTACATCTACAGATAAATTTTCTAACGACAAAATTTTCCAACTTTTGCATTTGTAAACATTGCCATTATTCGTTTTTTTTAAAAGACAATATTTCAAAGGAGAGTGCAAAGTGGTGTGCATCCTTTGTGATTTTAAAATTATTAGATGGAGATAAATAAAATGACCGTTGTGTTGTAGAAATATTTTCAATATTAAAAGTTTTGCATTCTAAATAATTTGTTCTAAAGAATTCATCAATAAATTCAATATCAGGATAACCAGTTGATTTTTTCTTCCCATTTTTTGTCAATGGAGTTGTTGCTTTGTACCCAATTAAAGTTAGGGCATTTTTTACTATTGGTTCAATATCGTTTCCAACCTCATTTGGGCGATGTCTAATAATTCCATTTTCATTAATTTTTTTTGCTGAAAGTTTTGCAACTTTTTCCAAATTCTTTAAAAGAAACCTATCTTTTTTGTCTCTGTTATCAAATGGGATTATTTTATATCCCGATAATCCTTCAATTACAACATTCAATGAAATTCCATTTAGGGGTTTAAGCATTTGGGAAATAATTCCATCCAATCTTTGAGAATTTTTCATTTTAATTTATTTTTTAAATATTACAATTCTGTTTGTATTTGTGCCTTTTTCATTATTTTTTATTCCCCAAATATTAGATGTTTTTGTAAATGTTTGTTTATTTATTAGAACTCCTTCACATTCAAATTTTGCTTTAAGTCCAAGTGGAACAACAACTTCATCTAATTTTATTTTTCCATTTCTAATTTCTCCTACTTCAAATGCAACATATCCATTTTTTTTTGTGACTCGATACAATTCCTTAAACACTTCAAACATTATTTTGGACCAATCATCAATGGTTTTTGACATTGTAATTTTATTAGCAACTTCCTCGGTATCTATATTATTAAACCAACATCTTAACCAATTATCATGTGTGTATTGAACCAAATCTAAAAATGGAGGAGAAGTTACTATTAAATGTACAGAATCATCAGGGATTTCGTTTGTAAATCTTGCATCTTTATTTAAAAATAACGCTGATTCAGAAATTTTTTTTAACCTATCAATCGTTTTTGTATTTATATCTTTAATTAAATCTGCTGATTTTTTTAAAATAATTTTTTTTGTGTTTTTATATTCAGGTTTTTGATTTTTAACTTCATTTATCTTTGATTGCTTTTCTGCACTAATTGCTTGATTTGGGGGGAAAGTGTAAACCGAAAAAAAATTTTTTGAATGTCCCGTTAAACGATTTGTAGCAACCATTCTAATCCAATCATCAACAGTATCTTGTTTGACTTTTTCCTTAAAATATTTTTTCAAACTCAAAATTTCATTTTCTGTTTTTGATTCATAAAACATAGATAAATCAATATCTGATTTGAGATTATAATTGATTTCAATTTTATCTAATCTTTCTTGAATCTCGGAAATTTTTGGTATTGAAAGTCGTGGTTTAGATAAAATATTCCCCAATGGATTTATATCATTAGATATTATATTTCGCTCCATTAACGCTGCTTCAATTATTGTAGTTCCTCTTCCGCCAAATGGGTCATAAACAATATCCCCTTTATGAGTTAATCGTTCTATAAAAAATCTCGGAAGTTGTGGTTTAAAACATGCTCTATATGATATTTCATGTAGTGAATTTGCTTGTCGTTGTTTTGAGGTCCAATATTCGTTTATAAATTTCGGAAATATTTTGTTGCCAATTTTTAAATAATCAACTTCTGTTGAAGGTGGTTTTTCTACAAACAAATTTTCTAAGTCATGAAAAATAAAATTAGTTAAACAAGATTTTATATCAAATCGTTTTTCTAATAAAACTGGTTTCATTATTTTTCTTACACACTTTTCAATATTGAAAGCAATAGTTTCCAAAACTTTTCAACAGTATCAATATAAATTTTTTCATCTGGAGAATGAACTCCTTCAAGTGTTGGACCAAATGAAATCATATCAATTCCTGGGTATTTTTCCCCAATAATTCCACATTCTAATCCTGCGTGAATTGCTTTTACTTGAATATCTTTTTTAAAAAGCGAGTTATAGCTTGTCTTTGCGATTTGTAAAATTTTTGAGTTTGGATTTGGTTTCCATCCGGGATAACCATCTCCACTTGTTACTGTTTCACAATCACCGAGATAAAATATGTTTGCAACCGTTTCACTAATTTCATTTATTTCAGAAGCAATAGAACTTCTTTGACTTGTTGCAATTGAAATTGTTTTTTCAGAAGTAGTAATTGACGCAACATTTGTAGATGTTTCCACTAAATTTTTTATATCGCTACTTGTTTTAATAACGCCGTGTGGAAGAGAGGAAATTGTTCTCAATAATTTGGTTTGAAGATTTTGCTTTAAAACTTTTCCTTTTTCTTTAAAATCTTTTGGAATTAAATCAAGTGAAAATTTTATTTCATTATCAGAAGATAACGTTTCTGCATTTAATTCTTTTCCAAAATCATTTAAAATATTTTGAATTGAACTCACGGATTTTGTTGGAACAAAAATAATTGCTTCGCATTCTCGTGGAATTGCGTTTCGTTTATTTCCTCCGTTGATAGAAGAAACTCTTACTTCAATTTCTGAAAATTTTAAAAGTATTCTGTTTAAAATTTTAATTGCATTTCCTCTGTTCTTATCAATTTCTAATCCCGAATGTCCTCCTTTTAAATTTAAAACAGAAAGTTTATATTTGAAAAAAGTAGTTGGAATACCTTCTGTATTTAGTTTCCACGTTCCAACTGTATCACGGCCTCCTGAACATCCAATATAAATTGCTCCTTCTTCTTCTGAATCCAAGTTCAAAAGAATTTTGCTTTGAATAAAATTTTTTTGCAAATTATTTGCTCCCGTCAAACCAGTTTCTTCATCAACCGTAAAAAGAAATTCCATTGGTCCATGAACTACTGAATCATCTTCCATAATTGCAAGCATTGTAGCAACCGCAATTCCATTATCTCCTCCTAATGTTGTTCCATTTGCCATCAATATATTTTTTTTCACAACAAGTTCAATTGGATCTTTGAAGAAGTCAAAATTTTTGTCAGCGTTTTTTTCACACACCATATCCAAATGACCTTGAAGACAAATCATCGGAAGTTTTTCTTTTCCTTTTGATGCGGATTTTTTTACAACAAGATTTCCAAATTTATCTGCTTTGACTTGGAGATTAAATTTTTTCGCAATTTCACAAACATATTTTGAGATTTGCGTTTCGTATTTTGATGGTCGTGGAATTTTTGAAATTTCAAAAAAATATTTCCAAACAAGTTTTGGTTGAACATCTATAAGAGGATTTTGCATGATTTTTTTTCTTCAAATATAATCATATTGAAGAGAAGTTTTATTTTGAAAAATGAAAAATTAAATTAGCTATTGTTTTTTTCCTTTCACTGTGATACTTAATAAAGCATATTCTTTTGTAGAAATTTTAGATTAAATTTTTTCTTTTAAAATTTTTATTTCTGTAAATCCAACTTTTTGAAGTTCGCACACACTTTGTCAGAAGTAATTTCCGTTCACGCTGTCAACTTGTTTAAATATTCAGAAATGTATTTGTCTTTCATCTTTGATTTATACTGTTCAATGTATCGTGGATGGTAAAATGTAACAATAGAATGAAACAACTTTTCTTTTTTGTTTATCAGTTGCAAGAACTTTGCATTTTTTTTTCCAAGAACAAAACAGATGTTTGTGTCAATTCCGAAACTGATTTGTTTTTTCAAACTTGTTGTGATAAAATTCTGCATTGCAAAAAACAATTCGTCATAGTCGTAGTAGTTACGATTAACCCAATTCTCTTTTTCATTTTTCTCAATGAAGCCAAGCGGACAAATTGAGTTAATGTAAAAGTCGTTGTAGAATTTCTTTGCTCCTCCGTATTTCTCAATTAGTTCGTAAACAAAAACGGACGAGGGTTCATGTGTGTTTACGGATTCTATCTTTATATCACAAATTTTTTGTAATCTTTTTGTGTCGGTGAAAGGAATACCTGTTGCCCCCGCTCCAAATCTTCCTGGATTGATTCCTAAAATCAATTTTCTCTTTCTGTCGTCATTGTAAAACTTGTTGTAGAAAATTTCTGTGATGGAAATTATTTCTGCGTTGTCTTGGAATGGATTCATCACACGAATTCCATTCGGCAATTTTTCTGTGAATGAAAGTTGCTTGTTGAATTGAATGACTTTATTTGCAAAAGTTGTTTGAGAAGCGATTTTTCCATACTTATTTTTTATAGTTTCTTTTATATTTTGTTGCATACAAGCTAAAGTTTTATATCGCAAAAATATGATAAACCGATAGACGGACAAAAAATTTTCTACATTGAATTTATCGTTTTTGAAATTCAAAAAAAAAATTTGTAAATTACACTTGTATTTATCAACTATTTTTTTATTATGAAACTTTTTTTAATTCTCTTTTTATTTGTTGGAAAAACTTTTTCTCAACAAATTTTTTCTGATGAAAAAATAATTTCTGCAAGTTTAACGGGACAAAATAAAATGTCTGATATTGATGTTGATAACAATGGAAATATTTTCATCTGTTGGATAAATAATTTGTCAAATCACAAAAATATATTTTTTTCAAAATCCACAGATTTGGGAAATACATTTTCGCTTCCAATTCAAACAAATGATGTTCCCAACTATGTAAATCATATTCCATATGGAGGTCCAAAAATTGATGAGCGCAATGGAATCATTCATATAATTTGGGCAGATGAGCGACTTGGTTACACACGAACAAATATATTTTATTCTCGCTCAACTGATTCGGGTTTAACTTGGAGCACTTCTCGTCCTCTTGGACTTGCGTCAAAATTTAACGCATATCCAGAAATAAAAATTGATGATAGTGGAATAATTCACATTATTTATTATTCTTATAATAGAATTGGATTAGAGTTTGAAAACATACATTATGTTTCTTCAAATGACGGTGGAATAACTTTTTCATCACCGGTTGTTGGAAGCAATTTTATTGGCTCAAAGCCATGTGACTGTTGTCCCGCTGATATTCATTTTTTAAATAATGGAAAAAAAATTATCGCATTTAGAAATGATGAAAACAATATTCGCGATATGTATTTTGTTTCTGCTGATTCAAATAATTGGGGAAACTTAACTCGCATTTCAAATGATAATTATAACATAAATTTTTGCCCAAGTTCAGGACCAACAATTGCTTCAAAAGATTCACTGATTGCGATTTCTTATATGGTGGGAAAAAATGATGTCTTCAAAGCATTTTTAAAAATTTCAAATAATAATTTGAATTCATTTGGCGATAGTATTCCACTTGATCCAAATGCTCAAAACGATATTGAACAAAATCATCCATCTGTTGGAATTGATAACGATTTCACAACGCATATTATTTGGGAAGACGAGCGAGGATTGGGTGATATTTATTATGGAAAATTATTGTTTGGAAATAATTTTGTTTCTGATATTCAATCAATTATTGAAGACACAACTTTTTCATATCAAGGAGAGCCGCGATTATTTGTGCAAAATAATGATGGACATATTGTTTGGACTGATACAAGAAATGAAAGCCATATTTATTATCGCAAATGGAAAACAATTCCAAATTCTGTTGATGAAGAATTGGAGACGGGAAAAAGAAAATTCAACTTAAATAATTTTCCAAATCCATTTAATCCAAAAACAAAAATTTTATTTTCTCTAAACAATACAGAAAATGTTTCGTTAAAAATTTACGATGTTTTCGGTCGAGAAATTAAAACTTTGATTGACAAAAAATTTATGAGCGATGGAAATTACAAAATTGATTTTGACGGAAGTAATTTCAATTCGGGAATTTATTTCTACAAACTCACAACAAATAATTTTTCCGAAATGAAAAAAATGGTTTTAGTGAAATAAGTTTTTTGTTATCATTGTTAAAAATTGGGACACGAAGTTTTTTTGTGTCCCATTTTTATTAAAATAATAAACGATTTCATCCAAAAAACGGGGTGTTTTTCCTCGTCGGAAGGGTTTACTTTTGACCGAAATGATTACATTTTTCAGAAAATACACTCTTCCAGGAGAAAAACATCATCGTTTCGGTCACAAACATAGTCTTCCGACGCAAAAAACAAGTCATTTTGTCTCGAAAAAACATCAAATTTATTATTTGAAAATTGAGTGAAAGAATTGGCATATTTTATTTAAATAATTTATCTAATCTCTAAAAAATTCCTATCTTTAAAAAAAATTGTTTATTAACAAAAATTACCCGATTAATTTCTTTGAATCTGAATCTTTTCTCTTATTTCTTTATTTGCACAAAAAATATAAAACATAATTCAATTTATTTATTAACCAAAAAATAATATTCTTATGAAACTTGATTCTATCATTCAAGCATTGCTTCCACATGACGAAAAATTTTATTCTTTCTTTGAAGAAGTTTCGGATTTACTTGTAAACGCAACTCAGCTTTACAAAAAAATTCCAAACGCAAATAGAATTGAAAGAGAAAATATTTGTCGCGAAATTGAAGCACTTGAACATCAAGCCGATAATGTTACTCATAGCACTATGTCGGAATTATCTGCTTCTTTTGTTACTCCATTTGACAGAGAAGATATTCACTTATTAGCGAGTTCTCTTGATGATGTAATGGATTTTATTGAAGGAAGTTCTAAAAGATTTATACTCTACGAAATTGATGAATGTCCACGTGAAATTACTGAGTTAATATATATTTTAGATTTGTGTACGATTGAAATTCAAAAAGGCGTTAAAATGTTGAGAGATTTCAGACGTCCCGAATCACTTAAACAAGTAATTCATAAAATAAATGATTATGAAAATCAAGCAGATGCAATTTTTAATTCCGCAATGAAAAATTTAATGCAAAATAATAACGATGTTTTAGATGTGCTATTAATTCTCAAACTGAAAGAAATATTTTTTGGGCTTGAAACCGCAACTGATAAGTGTGAAGATGTAGCAAATATTTTTGAAACTCTCTTAATAAAGCACAACTAAATTTTTTATGGAACCATTAACATTAGTAATTGTAATTATTTTCTTTGCGCTTATTTTTGATTTTTTAAATGGATTTCATGACTCCGCAAATTCAATCGCAACAATTGTTTCAACGCGAGTTTTAACTCCAAGAAAAGCTGTTGTTTGGGCTGCGTTTTTTAATTTAATTGCGGCATTTATGTTTGATGTTCATGTTGCTAAAACAATTGGAAAAGGATTAGTAGAACTAACTGCAATCAATGAAATGGTTTTACTTGGCGCACTAATTGGTGCAATTGTTTGGAATTTAATCACTTGGTTTTATGGAATTCCATCAAGTTCTTCTCACGCATTAATTGGAGGACTCGCTGGTTCTGCAATAGCAAAAGCTGGTTTTGGCGTAATTCTAATTGGTGGATGGACAAAAACATTATTGTTTATAATTTTGGCGCCAATTATTGGAATGCTACTTGGGTTTATTTTAATGGTTAGCGTGCTTTGGATTTTTAAGGATAAATCATCTTTTAAAATCAATAATAAATTTAGGAAAATGCAATTAGTTTCTGCGGCATTTTATAGTTTGGGACATGGGACAAATGATGCACAAAAAACGATGGGAATAATTACATCATTATTGGTAACAACAGGTTATCTTTCTACATTTGACGTTCCATATTGGGTAATTTTATTGTCGCATGTAGCAATTGCATTAGGAACACTTTTTGGTGGATGGCGAATTGTAAAAACGATGGGACAAAAAATAACCAAACTTCAACCAAGTGGTGGATTCTGTGCTGAAACAAGCGGTGGATTAACGTTATTGATTACAGCATTTTTTGGAATCGCAGTAAGCACAACTCATACAATTACTGCTGCAATAATGGGCGTTGGCGCAACTAAAAGAATTTCTGCTGTTCGATGGGGATTAGCTTCAAATATAATTATGGCGTGGATTTTAACTATTCCTGCTTCTGCAATTGTTGGTGGACTTACATATTGGATAATATCTCTATTTTAGTTTTAATATTCAATAAAAATTTTTTCGCAACCTATTTTTTCAATCTTTCTATATACTCATCATACGTTTTTTGATGTAATGGATCTATTTCATTTAACTTCAAAAAAATTTCCGGGGATTTCTTTTGAAAAAAAAGTTCAGCAACCTCTAAATACTTTGCATCAAAGAAAAATTTTATAGCAACATTTTTTCCTCCTACTTTTTTTCTTATCAAAGAAATTTTTTCCAACGCTGAAAGGATATTTTCAAATGCTTTTTCTTTATCCTCGCTAAATAAATCCAAACCATTGTAATGATAATTAAAAAAAGATTCCCGAAGTTGCGAATTTGTTGCACTCAACAAATCATTCACAAGTTGAACTCGATTATAGTTTCCCGAAAGAGTTGCGTCCCAACCGTTTTTCAACGTTGGGGATGAAAGATTTGTAATTTGTAAACACTTTTGAAATTGCTGCGAACCTCCTCTATTTTCATAACTATCAAAATCAAATCCCAAAATTAAATGCATATAAAAATCCAAAAAACTTGTCACTTCCTCAAACCGATTTTCATTATGAATCAATTGCTGATTTATTAGAAATGGAAAATTCCACTTATCGTCTAATATGCGAACAACAATTGTGTTTTTGTCTATTCCAAAAATTTTTCTTTGACTTCCAAAAAAAACTTGTGCTTGATAGCGAAAATTTTCATCACAATTGATAAAAATAATATTTATTGAAACGGGAATTTTTTCATTTTCCCAATCACTTTCTGTCCATTGAATATTGTTTAAATAATCCTCAATTTGCCTTTCAAAATTAGAAACATTTTCTCTATATCTTTCGGGAAGTTGCTGAAAATCAACCGTTACATCACAATCAACCTCTTGTGCGTTTGAAAAAGAAAAGAGACAAAAAACAAAAATGAAACCCATTTTTTTCATAGAATTTATTTTATTCAAATATAAAAATTTTTGGCAAGTTGTTTGGCTTTTGTAGATAACGTATACAAGAAATCTTTGTGGTTATTCCCATTTAAAGAATTACACACAAAATAAATTTTCAATTTAAATAACTAAATAAAAAAGGCAAGTTTTCACAACTTGCCTCTCTTAAATTTGACTTTACTCTCTTATCTCTCTAAATACTTGATATAATTTTTTTCAGCAAATCTACAACTCTATTGCTGTATCCCCATTCGTTATCATACCATGAAACAACTTTGAAAAATCTTTTTTCTCCTTTCAAATTATTTTGAAGAGTCGCAGGCGAATCATAAATTGAAGACCTATTGTCGTGTATAAAATCTGTTGAAACAAGTTCTTCGTCGGCATATCCAAGTATATTTTTTAAATATGTTTCAGATGCTTTTTTCAAAAGGGAATCTATTTCTTCAATTGATGTATCGCGTATGGAGCGAAAGGTTAAATCCACCGCTGAAACATCTGCCGTTGGAACGCGAAAAGACATTCCGGTAAGTTTTCCTTTTGTTTCGGGAAGTACTTCTCCAACAGCTTTTGCGGCTCCTGTTGATGATGGAATTATATTTATTGCTGCTGCTCTTCCGCCTCTCCAATCTTTTTTTGAAGGCCCATCTACAACTTTTTGAGTTGCCGTGTATGCATGAATTGTTGTCATAAGTCCAGATTCAATTCCAATTCCCTCTTTCAAAAGAACATATACGAGTGGTGCTAAGCAATTTGTTGTACAAGAGGCATTTGAAATTATATTATGTTTTGATACGTCATATTCGCTGTCATTAACTCCCATAACTATTGTTTTGACGTCTCCTTTTGCGGGTGCTGAAATTAAAACTTTTTTTGCTCCTGCTTGAATATGTCCAATTGCTTTTTCCGATTCTGTAAAAAGTCCTGTAGATTCAACAACAATATCAACATTTAAGTTTTTCCATGGAAGTTCACTTAAGTTTTTTGTTGCTTGAACACATAAAATTTTATTTCCATTTACAACTAAAACATCATCAAACTCTTTTTCGGGAGAACTTTTTTCTGTTGTAATTTCTGCTTTTATTTTTCCATGAACAGAATCGTATTTCAATTGATATGCAAAATACTTCGCTTCAGTATTGACATCCACAACCGCAACAACGTCTATTTCTTTTCCCAAAAGAGACTGTTCAACAATTGATGAAAAAACTAATCTCCCAATTCTTCCGAACCCATTTATTGCTATTCTTTTTGACATAACTTAAAAATTAATTTTGCAAAATATATACTTTTTTCATATTACTTTCTTTTGAAATTTTTTTTTAAATAAAATTTTAGTTAGATTTAATCTGCTTGCAACAAAATACTTTTTGTGGGTAACTTGTGGGAAAGTTTTGTTTATTTCTATCTTTACGTGAAATTGTTTGTTTTTCCAAAATATTTTGTTAATTATTCCGTGAATAACTTTTGTTTTTTTGTTGATAACTTAATTTTACTGAAACTTTATGACTGAAAGTGTTAGCTTTTCTACTAATTTGGAAAAAGAAATTTTGACTACTTGGAGTTTGTGTTTAGAAAGAATTCATTCTTCTGTTCCTCCAAACGATTTTTCCGCTTGGATTGAGCCAATAATTCCAATTTCGCTCAAAGAAAATTCTTTCGTTTTACTTTTCCCATCACAATTTTCTTCTGCTTGGGTTGAAACAAAATTCGGAAAAATAATTTCCGATTCTATCTCTCAAGTTTTGGGAAAAGAAATAACTGTTGAATATACAACTCGCAACTCCAATGTTGAAATTGAAACCAATCAAGAAAATTTACGTATAAATCTTGAAACGTCTGTTTCAAAACAAATTTCAACGGCTCCAACATTTATACTAAATCCACAGCCATCACTTTTGGGAACAACTTCTCTTCCTAAAATTCCAAATACTTTAAACTCTCGTTTTGTGTTTGATAATTTTATAAAAGGAGATTCCAATCGTCTTGCATATTCTGCATCTCGTGCTGTTGCTCAAAATCCCGGAGGAACAGAATTCAATCCTCTTGTAATTTATGGTGGTGTTGGCCTTGGAAAAACTCATTTAATCCAAGCAATTGGAAATTTTGCAAAAGAAAATAAAAAAGCCGAAAGAGTTCTCTATCTAACTTCTCAAGAATTTCTTCTCAACTTTATGGATTCAATAAAAGAAGATAAAGGAAAAGAGTTTAATAATTTATTTCGGTCGCTTGATATTCTAATTGTTGATGACATTCAATTTTTTACAACTGGTGAAAAAACTCAAGAAACGTTTTTCCATCTTTTTAATGCACTTCACCAATCGGGAAAACAAATTATTCTTTCAAGCGATAGAGCCCCAAATGAAATAAAATCTCTTGACTCAAGATTAATTTCTCGTTTTCAAATGGCATTAATTGCGGACATTCAACCTCCTGCTCTTGAAATGCGACTTGCAATTCTCTATAAAAAATCTGAAGCACTTGATATTGCTCTTCCAAAAGATGTCGCTGAAATTATTGCTCAAAATATAACTTCAAATGTTCGCCAACTTGAAGGTTGTTTAATCTCAATGATGGCAAAAATTTCTCTTGAAAATAAAAAACTTGACATAAATCTCGCAAAAGAAGTTTTAAAAACAATTGTTGGAAGTATAAACTCATATATCTCAATTCAAACAATTCAATCTGCTGTGAGTAAATATTACAACATTCACGAAGATTTGCTTCGCGGAAGATCTCGCAAACAAGAAATTGTAATAGCAAGACAAGTTGCAATGTATTTAGCAAAAGAACTTACTCAATCAACTTATCAATCAATTGGACTTAATTTTGGTGGAAGAGATCACACAACAGTAATTCATGCGTATCAAACAATTGATGAACTTAT
>SXSO01000134.1 GCA_005792205.1 Bacteroidota bacterium
GATTGGGAATTGAAATTCTAAAAGGTATAATTTCACTAAGTTGTGTATAGATAAAATTGAATTTTAAATTTGGAAGTAAAACATATTTTGCTTCATCTAATTTTTTGTTTTGGAGTTCTTTTGTAAGTTGCGATAATTGAATTTGAAAATTTTTTTCAAGTCCAATTTTAATAATATCATAAAGTGAATATGCTTTTTTATTTTGAGCAAAAGAAACTGTAAAAGAGTATAATAATAAAACAAAAATGTATGATTTTATTTTTCTCATAAAAAAGTTTTTAAAAAGATATGATTTTAAATGTTTTAAGTAAATCAAAAAAAATGGGTTTTTCCAATAAATGCATTAAAACAAAAACAAATGAATTTCTTTTTTTACTAATGAAAAAGTTACTATTTTTACAAAAATTTTTTAAATATGAATTCACAAATAAAAAATAGAAACGAATTTATTTTTGCTACGGGATTAGTTTTACTTGCATCAGTTTCAAGAATTTTCCCGCATATTCCAAATGTAAGTCCAATAAATGCAATTGCTCTTTTTGGTGGAGTTTATTTTAGCAAAAGAATGTCTTTGATTGTTCCAATACTTTCAATGTTTATTAGCGATTTATTTATTGGATTTCATTCTACAATGTTTTTTGTTTATTCAAGTTTTTTACTTACAGTTTTTTTAGGATGGAAGTTGAATAATAGAAAAACTGTTTTAAATACTTTTTTTACTTCTGCAACTTCATCAATTTTATTTTTTGTTATTACAAATTTTGGAGTTTGGATGACAAGTAATTCTTATTCAATTAATTTAAGTGGATTAGTTCAATGTTATATTGCAGCAATTCCATTTTTTAGAAATTCACTTTTAGGAGATTTAGGTTTTGTATTTTTGATATTTGGTGTTTATGAATTTGTATCAAAAAAAATTTTAGTAACAAATTAAAAAAATAACGAAAGATAATTTATGGCTTTAATGACAAAGATTCGGGAACGAATGACTACTGCATTTGCAGTGTTTGCGGGATTATTCATCATATATATTGTGCTTGATTGGGGAATGGATATTACAAATAGACAAGCATCTGGCACAAGAAATAATGTTGGTGTTGTTTATGATAGAGAAATTTCTTACGAAGAATTTTCTCTCAAATTGCAGCAAGCAATTGATTTTCAAAAACAACAAATGGGAAGTGATTTAGATGAAAACCAAATTGCTTCTGTAAGAGATCAAGTTTGGGATCAAATTATAAATGAAACTCTTATGAAAGCAGAAGCAGAAAGATTGGGAATTGTTGTAACTGACATTGAAATTGATGAGTGGCTTATGGGAGAAAATCCACCAGATTTTTTAATCCAACAATTTACAGATTCTACAGGAGTTTTTAATAGAGATGCATATTCATCAGCTCTTAAAGATCCACGAAATAAAGATAAAATTGTACAACTTAAAATTTCTTTAAAAGAAAGTCGCCTTCAAGAGAAAGTTATGAGTACTGTAACAAGTTCTGTGCAAGTAAATGGAAGCGAAGTTCGTCAAAAATTTGAGGAGCAAAATATTCGCTATGATATAGAGTTTGCACTTTTTGAACCAAATGATTTTGACAAAGACACTGTTGGAGTGACTAAGGAGGAAATGCAAAAATTTTTAGATGAACACAGTTATGAATATCGTCAAGATCCAACAAGAAAAGTTAAAAATGTAGTTTTCAAAGAAGTCGCAACATTTGATGATACAAATGCTATTTTCAATGATATCAAAAAAGCATTTGAGAAAATAAAATCAGGAAGAAATTTTTTTGAAATTCAAAGCGAATATTCAGAAACACAAATAGATACCACTAAATTTTTAAAACACGGTGAAATTTCTCCCGAAAGAGAAATTCCACTTTTTGCAGCAAAAGTTGGTGATATTGTTGGACCATCATTTGACAAAGCAGGATTTTATATCACAAAAATTTTAGAAGAGAAAAAAGATTCAAATCAATATGTGCGAGCAAGTCATATATTGATAAACTTAGAAGGCGATACAAATAAGCAAAAATCAAAAGCAAATGAAATTTTAAAAAGAATAAAAAGTGGAGAAAGTTTTGAAAAACTTGCACGTGAATTTTCACAAGATCCTGGTTCAGGACAAAATAATGGTGATTTAGGATGGTTTGGAAAAGGAAGAATGGTTCCGCAATTTGAAGACGCTGCATTCAAACTTAAAGTCGGTGAAATAAGTGGATTAGTTAGATCACAATTTGGAATTCACATTATAAAACTTACAGGACGTGATAACAGAATGATACGCGTTTCTGATATTGTAATGAATATTAAAGCAAGTTCAAAAACAAGAAATATAATTTTGCAACAAGCAAATAGTTTTTTGAAACTCGCGAAAGAAATTGGATTTGATAGTGCTGCATCTCAAATGAAACTTCAAGTAAATGAAACACCATCGTTTGTAGAAAAATCTAATTTTGTTCCGGGAATTGGACAAAATCCAAAAGTTGTGCGATTCGCTTTTAAAAATAATTTGAACGATATTTCTGATGTTGTAAATTTAGCTCAAGATGGAGGTTATGGAATTTTTCAAATCTCAGAAGTTAGAGAAGAAGGTCCGAAAGCATTTGAAGAGATTGAAGTGAGTTTAAAAGCGAGAACTCAAAAAGCAAAAAAAATGGAAAAACTTAAACCAACATTTGAAAAATTAGTTTCAAACTTGAAACCAAATGATTCGCTTGGAAAACTTACTTCGTATGAAGCAAAAATAAAAGTTCAAAAAGCAAATTCATTTACATTGAGTAGCGCAATTACTGGATTTGGAAAAGATCCAATTGTATATGGAACAATTGCAAAATTAAAAGTTGGTGAAATTTCAAAACTTATTTCAACGACAAATAGAGGATTTATTTTAGTAAAATTACTTTCAAAAACTCCATTTGATGAAAATGGATTCAAAACACAAAAAGAAAATTTGCGTAAACAAATTTATGCAACTAAAAGAAATAAATTTCAAACTGAATGGTTAGAAACTTTAAAGAAGAATGCAGAAATAGAAGATAATAGAGATTTGTTTTTTTAGTTTAAAATCTATTTAAAGAGAAAAGGTATACAAAATTTTTGTATACCTTTTTTATTTTAACGCGGAATTTTTTATTTATGAAATCTTTTTGGACAATGGATTTATTAACTACTTTTCATATAATATAATAAAAAGTATTTTTTTGAACTGAAACGGTTTTTTTTGATTTTAGATAAGATGTTTAAACCGATTGTCAGATTTGAAAATATTTTAACTTAATTATAAACCTTTGTAAAAAAGTTATGGTTAAAAAGTTTATTGAAATTTATGAAAAGCAAATATAGTTTTTGCTGCAAGATAAAATTGGTATAAGATATTTTTGAATTTTAATGTATATTTCAACAAATAAATTATGAAACATCATCCTCAACCTTCCGAAGAAAAAATTTTAACACACGAAGTTTCCCATACTTTTGAATCGCTTGGCGTTAGTGAAAAACTACTTTCAATTTTACATAAAGTTAATTTTACAATTCCAACTCCAATCCAACAAAAAGCAATTCCAATTGCCATTGAAGGAAAAGATTTAGTTGGAATTGCGCAAACCGGAACTGGAAAATCTTTGGCATTTGGACTTCCAATGCTTCAACTATTAATGGAAACAAATTCTCAAAATAAAGGGCTGATTATTTTACCAACTCGTGAACTGGCTTCTCAAATAAATGAAACTTTACAAACTTTTGGTCGTCAGTTTGGAGTGCGTACTGCTGTATTAATTGGTGGAGCTCCAATGCACCCACAAATAAAACAAATAAAAAATAAACCACATATTATTATTGGAACTCCCGGTAGAATTAATGACCACATCAAACAAAAAAAATTAGACTTACATAATGTTTCAATTTTAGTTTTGGATGAAGCTGATTGTATGTTTGATATGGGATTTGCTCCACAAATAAAACAAATTTTATTATCTGTTCCGAAAAACCGACAGACAATGTTATTTTCCGCAACAATGCCAGATAGCATAATAAAAATTGCTACACAACATATGAAGTTGCCAGTGCGAATAGAAATTGCTCAGCAAGGAACTGCAAGTGAAAAAGTTGATCATGAATTATTTTTTATTCAGAAAGATCGCAAAGAACGCCTTTTAGAAAGTGTGTTAAAAGAATATAAAGGAACTGTTCTCGTATTTTGCCGTACGAAGGTTACCGTTAAAAAAATCTCTCACAATTTATCTAAAAAAGGTTTTTCTGCTTCGGAAATACATTCTAACAGATCATTAGCACAACGTAAAAATGCACTCGATGGATTTAAATCTGGTAAATATAGAGTGCTTGTAGCTACAGATATTGCTTCGCGTGGTATTGATGTTAAAGGAATTGAGGTAGTTATAAATTACGATTTGCCGGAAAGCCCCGGAGATTATGTTCATCGTATTGGAAGAACAGGACGAGCTGGACAATCAGGGAAAGCAATTTCTTTAGTAACTCCGGATCAAAAATATAAAATAAAAGAAATTGAAAGATTGATGAGATCAACTATTCCGATTTTACAATTACCGGAATTGCCTGAAGTTCCATATGCTAATACTTCTGAGCAAAAAGATTTATCTCAACGAGATAATGATTTTGAGAAACGGTCGGACAATAAAAGTAAATCAAAATATCCTCGCCCAAAGCGTTTTGGAGAAAGAGATTCAGAAAATAAAACAGATCGTTTTCGTTCAAAGCGTTTTGGAGAAAGAGATTCAGAAAATAAAACAGATCGTTTTCGTTCAAAGCGTTTTGGAGAAAGAGATTCAGA
>SXSO01000016.1 GCA_005792205.1 Bacteroidota bacterium
ATTTTATTTCAATTTACATTTAGTGAAATTGAAAAAATTTCTTTAATCAAGATTTATGTTCCTGATAAAATAACTTTACACAAAATTTTTGAATCAGGAATTGACTTTGAAGGAATGACGGGAAAAATTGGTGGTTATATGGAGTTTGTTGCGGGAGATTTTGAAAAATCACAACTGCAACAAAAAAATATTTTTTTTGAAATTGTAATAGATGACTTATCTAAACATTATGAAAAAAAATTATCTCCAAATCCTAAAAATATTTTTGGATTTGGTTACGGAAGTATGGGAGGATTTTATACATATCAAGAAGTTTTGAAACAACTTGATACAATGAAATTACTTTTTCCGAGTATAATTACTGCACGCGAAAGCATTGGAACTTCAATTGAAGGAAAAGGAATTTGGTGTGTAAAAATTTCTGATGCTCCAAATCAATTTGAACCAAATGAACCACAATCTCTCTATACAGCACTTCATCACGCAAGAGAACCAGAAGGAATGATGGCTATAATTTATTATATGTGGTGGTTATTGGAAAATTATAATGAAAATTCTGAAGCAACTTATTTAATTAACAATCGTGCAATGTATTTTATTCCTGTTGTAAATCCTGATGGATATGTGTATAATCAAACTACAAATCCAAATGGAGGTGGAATGTGGAGAAAAAATAGAAAAAATAATGGAGGTGGAATTTTTGGAGTTGATCCAAATCGCAACTATGGACCACATTATATGTGGAATGCTGATAATGGCGGTTCATCTACATCTCCATCAAGTGAAACATATCGTGGAACTGCTCCATTTTCTGAACCAGAAAATCAAGCGATTGATAATTTTATGCGAACACATAATATCAAAGTTTGTTTGAACTATCATACTTATGGAAATTATGTAATTTATCCGTTTGGATATTTGTCAGAAGAAAATAGTGATTCACTTATCTATCGCAATATTGCTTATGAGATGACAAATTCTAGCAACTATACTTCTGGAACTGATCAGCAAACAGTAAATTATTCAACTCGTGGAAATTCAGATGATTATATGTTTGGCGATACAACAAAACCAATTACTTTTGCAATAACTCCCGAAGTTGGAACAACAGGTTTTTGGCCAACAACAGAAGAAATTTTTCCACTTGCAATTGAAAATCTTGGTTCAAATAAATTCATTTCATATGTTGCAGGAAATACAACTCGTTTGAAAAACTATGAAATAATTTCTCAAAGTGGAGATGAATTTTTAACTCGCAATGAAAGTTTTGATTTAAAATTAACATTCCGAAATCTTGGTTTATCAAATGCCTCTAACTTGACATTTTCAATTTCTCAAAATGAAAATTTGAATTTTATTTTCTCACAAACTCAAATTGAAACACTTGAAAAAATTAAAGATACAACCGTTATATTTAGTGGAAGTGTATCAACATCTGCTCAAGTTGGAGTTCCATTTAATTTATTTGTAACAGTTTTTGATAATGGTGGATATTTTTATCAAGATACTTTGAAAATTGTAATTGGAAATCCAACATTCATTTTAAATGATGATGCTAGTGGAGGAGTAAATATAAATTGGATTTCAAGTGGTGGATGGAATGTTTCTCCAATAAATCATACACTGCCAAATTCATTTCACGATAGTCCAAATGGAAATTATTCTGCGAACGCAAATTCCACATTAACTCTAAATGCTGGAAAAAATTTATCCAATTTTTCATTTGTGAAACTTCAGTTTTGGACAAAGTGGGCAATTGAACCAAGTTGGGATTTCGCAACTGTTGAAATTTCTACAAACAATGGTTTAAATTGGAAAACACTTCACTCTAATCTAATGCAAGTTGGAAGTGGAAGAGACAACAATACGCAACCAGAAAATAGTTTTGGTTTTGATCATTACACTCCAGGTCTTCAATTTGTAAAACAAGAAGTTGATTTGTCAGAATATATTGGACAAACAATAAAAATTCGTTTTAGAGTTCACGCAGATGGTGGAGAAGAAAGAGATGGTTTTTATGTTGATGATATAAAAATTTTAGGATTTATTCCATCTTCAATTGATGAAATAGTTGTAATTCCTGATTCAATTTCAATTGAACAATTTGCGGGAATAGAAAATATAAATACAATTCAAGTGTGGAATAATTCTCCAAATACTATTGATGTTTCAGTTGCGGAAACATTGCTTACATCTCAAACTAAAAAAATCACAAATGTAAATTTCAAAAATATATTTTCCAATTTTAGAAATAAAATAAAATTGAAAAACCAAACTCCACAAAAGTTTGAAACTGCACAAAACAAAGTTTGGCAAACTGCTGTTGAAGATGTTGTTGGAGATAATTTTTTCAACTCACTTGACGCAAGAAGAATTGATTATCAAATTAGAAACATTCCATTTATTGGAGATTTTTTGGATTTGCGAACGATAATCAAAAGCAACACAAATAAGGTTCTTGGGATTTTATCAATAGATATTGATCAAAATTATACAACAGGAAATTTTCCTTCTCCACAAGGAATTGGTTCTCCAACTTGTGATGTTGGTTCTGAATACGATATTTATTGTGTTTTTAATGGAGAACTTGCTGATTCTATTGCGGGACTTCCATATCCATTTGCAATTATTTTTGATTCCGAAAATGATTCTTTAATTGGAATGCCACTTTTGGTTTCTGAAAACATTGATTCGCTTCGTACATTTGAATTTACAATTCCACTTGAGTATTTCAACGATGATAGAGATATGAATTTAATTGGAGCATTTATAAATTCTGATTCTCAATTTGGAGATTTAATTCCTGATTATGAACACGGAACAATTGGAATTTCTCCATCTGGAATTTCATGGATGAATGAAACTCCACAAACATTTTCAATTGAAAGTAACGACACAATTTCAATTGAACTGAAAACTCTTTTAGCAAAATCTCCGGGAAATTATGACGCGAAACTTATTTTCAATTCGCAACTTCCAACTCGTGATTTGCCAATTCATTTGAATATCATTCAACCAAATCCACCGCAAATAAATTTAAGTGTTGATTCACTTGAAACGTTTTTAAATTTTCCATCTCAAACGGATTCTATTGTAAACATTGGATATTTTGACATTACAAATTCTGGTGAACAAAATTTGATGTTTGGAATTTTTGATACATTGTATAACGATATACTTTTATTTACACCGCAATATGATATAATTTTTCCGTCTCAAACATATTCTGTTTTTGTGGATGTGTATAGATATAATCTTCAACCGGATACAATTTACAATATGCAAGTTTTAATCACAAGTAATGATGCTGAAAATAGTTTGATTGAATTTCCAATTACACTTCACACATTTTCAACTTCTGTGAATGAAAATAATTTGCCAAAACAATTCGCACTTTTACAAAATCAACCAAATCCATTTAATCCAAAAACAAAAATAAAATATGAAATTGCAAAAAGTGGATTTGTAAATTTAAAAGTGTTTGATGTTTTAGGACGTGAAATAAAAACACTTGTAAATGAAAATCAAAATGCGGGATATTACGAAATTGATTTTGACGCAAATAATTTAAACAGTGGAATTTATTTTTACAAACTCACGACAAATAATTTTTCTGAAATGAAGAAAATGATTTTAGTAAAATAAATTTTTAGTCGTTATCGTCGTTAAAAGAAAATGGGATACAA
>SXSO01000135.1 GCA_005792205.1 Bacteroidota bacterium
AAAATAATTTTAGAAATTTTTTCAGATAACTTTGAACAAAATAAACAATAAAATTATACTTTTTTTTTCTTCATTTTTTTATGCAGGATATTTTCCAATTGCATCAGGAACGTTTGTTTCATTTTTGGTTTCAGTATTGGTTTTAATTTTTCCCCCAAATACAAATGAAATAAACTACATTATTTTTTCTATATGCATATTTATTTTTGGAATTTTTGGTTCACATTTTTCTACTATAATTTTGCAAGATGATGATCCATCAATTGTTGTAATTGATGAAGTTTGTGGAATGTTAGTTTCACTTTTATTTATAGAAATTTCATTTGCTACTGTATTTGCTGCGTTTTTTATTTTTCGTTTTTTTGATATTGTAAAACCATTTCCGATTCGCAATGTTGAAAAACTCAAATATGGATTTGGAATAATGGTTGATGATTTAATTGCAGGGGTTTTTACAAATATTTTATTACAAATATTTTTTTAGATCTTATGAAAGCTGAGATAATTACAATTGGAGATGAACTTTTGATTGGGCAAATTGTAAATACTAATCAATCATATATTGCAGAAAAACTTAACTCAGTTGGAATTGATGTAAATAAAATGATTGTTGTTGGAGATGTTGAAGAACAAATATTTTTGGCATTTAAAAAATCCCATAATGAAAATGATATTACAATTGTTACGGGAGGTCTTGGTCCAACTCATGATGATATTACAAAAAAAGTTATATGTAAATTTTTCAATGATAAATGTAAGTTAAATTCTAAAGCATTGAATAATGTAAAGAAAATTTTATATCAACGAAAAATAGAAATTAACGATTTACATATTGAGCAAGCGATGTTTCCAACAAAAGCAATTTACATAAAAAATGAAATTGATGATGGAGAATTTTGCAATTCCATTTTTAAAAAAGAAAAATAATTCTATAATTTTACATCGCACATTAAAAACAGTTGGAATTTTTGAATCTAAACTTTCTCAAATTATTGGCGGTTTAAATTTTATGTTTGGAAAACATAAAAACACTTCACTTGCATTTTTACCAGAGATTTATTCAGTGAAATTGAGAATCACTGTAAAAGATAAAAAATTTTTAAACGCAAGAAATCAAATTCAAAAAGTTGAAAAAAAAATTAGAGAAAAAATTTCTGATTATATTTATGGAGTTGATAATGATAGACTAGAAGAAGTTATTGGGAAACTGTTAACAGAAAAAAAAATATCTATTTCAGTTGCAGAATCTTGTAGTGGAGGTTTATTTTCACATAAAATTACAAATGTTTCAGGAAGTTCAAATTATTTTAATAGAGGTTTTATTGTTTATAGTAATAAATCAAAAATTGAGGATTTAAAAGTTCCAAAAAAAATTCTTGAAAAATTTGGTGCAGTTAGTTTTGAGTGTGCATTTTGGATGGCAAAAAATGTGAGAAAGATTTCTAAAACAAACATTGGAGTTTCTGTAACTGGAATTACAGGACCACTTGGTGCTACAAAAGAAAAACCTGTTGGATTAGTTTATATTGGTTATTCGGATGATAATGAAACTGCTGTTAAAAAATATTTTTTTGGAGAGGGAAGAGAAAGAGTAAAAATTTCTGCATCACTTGCGGCACTTGAAATTTTAAGAAAAAAAATTTTGAATATTAAAATTGAAACTTTACAATGAGAACATTTATTGCAATTGATTTGCCTCAAAATATAAAAGACGAAGTTTTAATAATTCAAAATTTTTTAGCTGAAAATATTGATGAATTTAAGTAGGAAAAAAAAGAAAAATTTCATATCACACTTAAATTTTTAGGCGAAACCTTTGATTCTCAATATCAAGATATAATAAATATTTTAGAAAAAATTTCTGCTACAGTTTTTTCATTTGATTTATTTTTAGATAGATCAAATGTTTTTCCAAATTTTAGGAATTCACGAGTGATTGTTATGAATTTAAAAAACGAAGATGATTCTATTTTTAAAATTGCTAATGAAATTCAAAAAAATATTTCTCAAATAGAAATTGCTTTGGATAATAAAAATTTATGCCTCATATAACTTTAGGAAGAAGTATAATAAATCATTATCATTATGATTTGCAGACAATTTTAGAAAACCTTAAATTTGAAAAACAAAAAACTCATTGTTCTTAAGTTGTGTTTTATAAGAGTATTATTAAACCAACTGGTACTCAGTATATAGCTTTTAAAAATTTTATCTTACAAAAAAAATAAAAAAATATGTCTAATGAATTAAATAAAGATTTCAGATTGAACGCATTAAAAATTGCGGTTGAACAAATAGAAAAACAACATGGAAAAGGATCTATTATGAAATTGGGTTCTGTTCCTGCAACAAAAATTGAAACAATAACAACTGGTTCGCTTTCACTTGATTGTGCTTTGGGAATCGGAGGTTTGCCAAGAGGAAGAGTTACCGAAATTTATGGTCCTGAATCATCAGGAAAAACAACAGTTTGTCTTCACGTTCTTGCAGAAGCACAGAAACAAGGTGGAATGGCTGCGTTTATTGATACGGAACATGCACTTGATATTTATTATGCTAAAAAACTTGGAGTTGATGTAAATAATCTTTTATTATCACAACCTGAATATGGAGAGCAAGCACTTGAAATTACAGAAACTTTGATAAGAAGTGGAGCACTTGATGTGATAGTAGTAGATTCAGTTGCAGCACTTACTCCAAGATCGGAAATAGAAGGAGAAATGGGAGATCCAACAATGGGAGTTCAAGCACGACTTATGTCACAAGCGTTGAGAAAACTTACAGCGGCAATTTCTAAATCCAAAACACTTTTGATTTTTACGAATCAACTTCGTCAAAAAATTGGAGTGATGTTTGGAAATCCCGAAACTACAACCGGAGGAAATGCGTTAAAATTTTACGCTTCTATTAGATTGGATATTAGAAAAGAAGAAGTGATAAAAGATGCAACAAGTATAATAGGAAATAGAGTTAGAGTTAAAGTTGTAAAAAATAAAGTTGCTCCTCCATTTAAAGAAGCTAGGTTTGATATTATGTATAATGAAGGTATTTCTAAAATTGGAGATTTAATTGATATTGCAGTTGAGCATAATGTAATTCAAAAATCTGGTTCTTGGTTTAGTTATGGGAATGAAAAAATTGGACAAGGAAAAGATTCTGTGAAAAAATATTTGCAAGAAAATCAAAATATTTATACTCAAATTGATACTGAAATGAGGAAACGACTTTTTCATGTAGATGAAGCAGAAAAACAACAGCAAAAACCGTCTTCTAAAAAATAGTGAAGAAGATATTTTTTTCACGGCAAAAAAAATATCATTTAAATATTTATCTAAACAAATGCTTTCAGAATTTTTACTTTGTCAAAAACTTCAAAGGAAAAATTTTGATGAAGAGACAATAAAAAAAACTATTGATTATCTTAAAGGCATAAAACTTATTGATGATATTGCTTATGCAAAAACTTTTGTTTCGCATATGTTTTTAAAAAAAGTAATTGCAAAGAAAAATATTTTTCAGAAACTTTTACAGAAAGGGATTTCTAAGTCAATAGCAACTGATGTTACTTCTTTTATTACTGATGAATTTGAATATGAGAACGCATTGAAAATTGCTCAAAAAAAATTTACTCAAATAAAACAAAAATCAAAAAAAGAGTTCAAATGTCAAATTGTTCAACTTTCAAATTTTTTGTTGCGAAAAGGTTTTTCATATGATATGATTTTTAAAATTACAAAAAAAATAAATTCCAATTGATATATGGAATGGCTATTTACAACACGAAACGGAAAAATTGTAATGTTGATTTCATCTCTTACGATTTTTATTTTTTTCCTTTCTATTTTCAAAAATTTTTTTGCTTTGATAGTTGTTTCTGTGGCATTGACTATGATAATGTTACCATTTGTAAATTATTTTGAAAACTTTGGTTTGAAAAGAGAAATTTCTATTTTGTTTTCATTTATAATTGTTGTTGGAGTTGTTGCTGGAATTATTGGAGTTTCATATCCCGTTCTTGTGAAGCAATTTTCTCAAATGCAAAGTTCATTTGGCATCAAAAAATATGAGATTGGAGACACGGTTTGTGTTCAAGATAAAATGAAAGATTTTTATTTTGGAAAAATAAAAAAACAGGATTCAATTTTAACAATTCAAAACTTTTCTAATTTCGATTCTATAAAAATAAGTGATATAGTTTTTATCAATAAAGTAAATGATTCTATTCTTGTAAATAATCATGAAACAGTGTTATTATCAAATTTGAATTATAGATTAGATAATGAAATTAGAATCTTAAAAAATGAGGATAAAGTTGAAACTAGAAAAAATTTGTTTCAATCTAAAATTTTTTCAATTGAGAAAAAATTGAAACAGAAATTTTATTTTCTAAATTCAATAGATATAATAACATCAGTTAATTCTTTTATCTCACAAATTTTTGAAAATGTAGATAAATTTTTACAAAGCTTTGCAACATTACTTGGAGGGCTTGTTGGTGTTCCATTGATTACATTTATGTTTATAAAGGAATATAGAAATTTTATTAAATTTATCATAAGATCAGTTCCAAATAAATATTTTGAAATGTCTTTAAGTTTATTTAATACATTGGAATCACAACTTGGAAATTATATTCGCGGAGTTTGTGTTGAATTTTTCTTCGTTTCACTTATTACATTTTTAGGATACTTATTAATTGGACTTGATTTTCCATTAACAAATGGAATCGTATTTGGATTTTTAAATATAATTCCACTTCTTGGAGGATATTTGGGTATTATTCCAACAATGTTTTTTTCAATTTCACAAAGTGGTGATTTTAGTTTTTTCTTTCCAATTATTTTAGTAAATATTTTTGTGCAAACTACAAATTATTATATACTAAAACCAACTATTTACAAAAACGCACATAATGTACATCCTATACTTATTTTATTATTGATTTTATTTGGTTTTGAAATTATCGGAATATTAGGTGCAATAATAATTGTCCCAATTTTTACTTTGTTTGTTGTGATTGCAAAAGAACTTAATTGGGGGCTTTCTAAATATAAAATTACAAATGTTTAAAAGTTCCAATAAAAGATTTTCAGTTTTTAATTACATAATGTTTAAAACGCTTTGTGTTGCTTTTTGTATTGTATTTCCGATTGTAGTTATTTCACAGTTTGTAGATATTTTTTTATTTATAGTTTTTTCAATTGCTTTAACTTTTGTTTTATATCCATTTGTAGATTTTTTTGAAAAATTAGGAATGAGTAGATTTAAGTCCACACTTATAATATTTTTTTTATTGTTATTTATTGTTTTTTGTATCAACTATTTTTTTGTTTCGATATTATTTGAACAAATAGAGGTTGTCTCAACTCGTTTTCAAAAAATTTCGTTTGAAGAGCAAATTACTAAATTTCAAATTTTTATTAAATCACATTTTGAAAGTATTGAAGTAAATGATTTGGGAACCAAAGTGAATACATTTGTTAAAAGTAATGTTGAGAGAATTCAACAACAATTTTCTACTACGTATACATTTATTCCATTTCTTTTTATTATTCCAATTTTTTTATTTTTTTCTATCAAAGAGTTTCATACACTAAAAAAAAAAATACTTGCAGCATCTCCAAATAAATATTATGAAATGACTCAAAATATTTTCTTTAACATTGAAAATGTAATTACAAAATATATTAGTGGAATTTTTTTTCAATCTATCATTATAATGGTTTTGACTTCATTTGGTCTTTTTCTTTGTGGTGTTGAATATGCTATTTTATTGGGATTTATAT
>SXSO01000136.1 GCA_005792205.1 Bacteroidota bacterium
GTCGGTGAAGCGTTTTTTGACCGATTTGATTACACTTTCCGGAAAATAGAGTGTATTTTTACGAAAACACTATCATTTCGGTCAAAAGTAAACCATTCCGACGAGGAAAAATACTCTTCTTGTGAGTAAAAACACTCCAAAACAAAAATGGGACACAAAATAAACTTCGTGTCCCAATTTTTTTTAACAATAAAAACAACAAACACTTATTTTAGTATTCTTCACCTTTTACTCTTTTAATATCAGCACCAAGACGTTGGAGTTTTCGTTCAATTGCTTCATATCCTCTATCTAAATGATAAACACGAAGCACTTGTGTAATTCCTGTTGCTTTTAATCCCGATAAAATCAACGATGCAGATGCCCTCAAATCAGTTGACATAACTTTTGCTCCAACTAAATTTTCAACTCCATTTACAATTGCAACATTTTCTTTAACCACTATATTAGCACCAAGACGATTTAGTTCAGGAACATGTTTAAATCTATCAAAATAAATTGTGTCTTTGATTTTAGAAACACCATTTGCAATTGACATAAGTGCAATCCATTGAGCTTGCACATCTGTTGGAAAATTTGGATATGGAGCAGTTTCAATATCAACTACTTTAATGTTAGAATCAGAAAAAATTTCAATTTCATTTTCTGAAGTAGAAATTTTAACACCCGTTTCTCGCAGTTTTTCAAGAACAGAAGTAAGATGATTTTGAATAATATTTTTTAGTTTTATTTTTCCTCCAACAATTGCACAAGCACAAAGAAATGTTGCGGCTTCAATTCTATCAGGAATTATTGTTTCATCAGTTGGATAAAGTTCATCGACTCCATCAATTGTTAAAGTATTGGTTCCAATACCATAAATTTTTGCTCCCATTTTATTTAGAAAATCTGATAGTTGTGTAATTTCAGGTTCAATTGCTGCGTTGTGAATTTCGGTAGTTCCTTTTGCAAGAGTTGATGCCATAAGAATATTTCCCGTTGCACCAACACTTGAAGTATTGAAAACAATTTTTGTTCCTTGAAGTTTTTTTGCTTTTGCAAAAATATACCCGTTGTTTAATTTAATATCGGCACCAAGTTTTTTTATTCCATCAATGTGCAAATCCACAGGACGAGGTCCCCATGCACATCCTCCGGGAAGTGAAACTTTTGCTTCTCCATATCGTGCAAGCATCGGACCTAATACATAAATTGATGCTCGCATTTTTTTTACATATTCATAAGGTGCTTCAAACGATTTTATTGAAGTTGTATCGAGTTGAATTTGTTTTTTTACCATATCCATTGAAGTAGAAACTCCAATGTTATTCAATAATTGCAACATTGTTTTTATGTCACTCAAATTTGGGACATTATAAAAAGTAAATGTTCCGTTTGCAAGAAGTGTTGCAGGCATCAAAGCAAGAAGTGAATTTTTTGCTCCACTTATTTCAACTTCTCCATTTAAACTGTTGCCACCTTTGATTACAAATTTATCCATAAAAATTTATTTGAGTAAAATTATTTTTTGTGTGAGAAGAGAATTTTTAGAAACCAATTTTACAAAATAAGTTCCACTTTGAAGATTGTTTCCATCAAATTCAATTTCGTGATTTCCAATTTCCATTTTCGTATTTTCAATTAATGTTTTGACTTCATGACCAGATATATCATAAACTTTTAACGATACATTTTGAGAACTTGTGAGATAAAATGAAATTTTTGTTTTCGGATTAAATGGATTTGGATAATTTGGAAGTAAAACTATTTTTTTTCTTTCAACAAAATTTTCTTTCACATTGTTTGGTTCAATAATATGAACTGGAAAATTCTCACCAAAATTCCACATATCACCTGTTGGCAACGAATCTTTATTCACACTCACTCCAACAGAATAAATAGTGTCAACACAAACTTGATTTGGTGCAGTATAAAGAAAATTCCACATAGTAACTCCATCAATTGGAATTGGATGCGGAAATGAATATGTAAGTTCGCTATCAATTTCGCAAAGTGTTGAATCAATTTTATGTAGTGTTCCAAAATTTACAGCAGTATTTATTCCTCCAGTTGAATCAGGACCTCCAAAAATAAATGCCGTAAAAATTGTAGAAGTTCCCGCAATAATTGTATCAGAACCACTAACACCAACATAAACATTTTCATTTGAAAATTCATTATGACAAATGCATCCATTTCCATTTTTGCGAGTTAAACCAACTCTTCCACAAGTTGTGTGATATGATTCAAAACCAAATAGAAATGCAACAAAAATTAAAATCAATATGGAAACAAAAGTATTTTTCATATTACTAATTTTTTTTGAAAGATAAAGATTTTTTTCTTTTACATTGAAACTGAATAATTCAATATCTTCTTTTTGTCATAAATAAAAGTTTAGATACTTTTTACAACTTTTTTATTATGAAACAAACAGAAAATGAAAAAAATTCAAAAGGCAAAATATTTTGGATAGATGATGAAATTGAACTTTTGAAACCTCATATTTTATTTTTGCAAGAAAAGGGATATGAAGTTTTCACCTCAAATAATGGTGAAGATGCGATTTTAATGACACAAAAAAATAACTTTGATTTAATTTTTTTGGATGAAATGATGCCGGGAATTGGTGGGCTCCAAGTTCTTGCGTTAATAAAAAAAATAAAAAACCAAATTCCAGTTATACTTGTCACAAAAAACGAAGCAGAAACATTGATGGAAGAAGCAATTGGAGATAACATTTCTGATTACTTAATAAAACCAGTTAGTCCATCGCAAATTCTTTTGACTACAAAAAAGTTTTTAGAAGGCAATAAGATTAAATCAGAACACTTGCAATATGATTATGTAAAAGAATTTACAGAAATATCTTCGTCAATTTCATTTGGCTTAAATACAGATGAATGGATTAAATTATATTTGCATCTTATGGAAAGAGCGATTGATTTTGATGAACATTCTGAATTGAGTGATTTGAAAATAACTTTACAAAACCAATTTCGTGAAGCAAATTCAGAGTTTGGAAAATTTGTTGAACGAAATTACAAAAAATGGATAAATGAAGAAAGAAATAATCGTCCAACTCTTTCTGTTGATATTGTGGATAAATTTTTGATTCCTGAAATTCAAAATAAAAAATCGGTTTTTTTCTTTGTCATAGATTGTATGAGATACGATCAGTGGTTAATGTTTGAAACTTTACTTTATGAGTATTTTGAAATTGAAAAAAATTTTTATTTTTCTATTCTTCCAACTGCAACACCATACTCAAGAAATGCAATTTTTAGTGGTTCGTTTCCTGATGAAATTGAAAAACGACACCCTGAAATTTGGGCTAAATGGGAAGATGATGAAAACAGTTTAAATAAATTTGAAAAAGAACTTTTAGATAAACTCTTGGAACGACGAAGATTAAAACTTGAAAAAGAAGCAAAGTATATAAAAATTTTGGACGCCAATTTTGGAAAAAATATAGAACAAAATATACTTTCACATACAAAAAATAATTTGACATCAATTGTAATAAATTTTGTGGATATGCTTGCTCATGGAAGAAGTGAATCAACTATATTAAAAGAAATTGCCCCAAATGAATCTGCATATAGATTGCTTACAAAAACTTGGTTTCAACATTCATCATTTTTTGCGATGTTAAAAAGTTTATCCAAAGAAAAAAATGTTTCAATTCTCGTGACAACTGATCATGGAAGTATTAGAAGTTTAAGAGATGCAAAAGTAATTGCAGATAAAACTACTTCTGCAAGTTTAAGATATAAAGTTGGAAAAAATTTAAAGTGCGAAGATAAATTTTGCGTCAATATAAAAGATCCTTCTGAATATAAACTCCCAAAACGAGGACCACTTTCAACATATATTATTGCAAAAGAAGATTATTATTTTGTTTATCCAACAGAATATAATTATTATGCAGCACACTATCGTGATACATTTCAACACGGTGGGATTTCAATGGAAGAAATGATTTTGCCAGTTATAAAACTAACTCCAAAAATATGATTACAAAAACTTATGTTTCAAATTCAGTTGAAGAGACAATTGAAATTGGAAAAAATTTTGGAAGTAATTTAAGTTGTGGAAATATAGTTTCTCTCATTGGAGATTTGGGAAGTGGAAAAACAAAATTTGTACAAGGAATTTCAAAATTTTTTGATGTCAAAGAAATTGTATCTTCTCCAACTTTCACTTTGATCAATGAGTATAATGGAAATTTTTGTAAAATAATTCACTTTGATTTGTATAGATTAAAAACAACAGAAGAAATTTTAGAACTTGGATTTATAGATTATTTGAATGATAAAAATTCAATTTGCATTATTGAATGGGGAGAAAAATCAAA